>JACZTQ010000342.1 GCA_022573605.1 Pseudomonadota bacterium
TCACCGAACCGATCAGGACCGCGAGGATCCAGAACGCGCCCGACCGGATGCGTTCGATCACCGCACCCGAGACGATCGAGGCCGCGGTCCACGAGAACAGCAGGAAGGCGGCCCAGAACACGCCGTTGAGCCGCGCCCAGAAAGCATTGCCCAAATCAGCGCCGTAACCCACCGCATCGGGGTCGTTGACGCCCGGGCCGCCCAGATGGGGGCCCATCAGCTCGGACCAGGGCAGGGCGTTCGTGCTCTCGACCAGCCCGCCGGTGATGCCCGGCCCGTTCGGGAAGGCGAAATATATCCACCAGCCGAAGAAGAAGAAGGTGATGGTGACCAGCGGGATCAGCATCGTGTTCTTCATCACGGTGTGGAGGTGATTCTTGCGCCGCGAGGCGCCGACCTCATACATGCAGAATCCCACATGAATGAGGAACATCAGCGGAACGGTGATCCAGTAGTAGAATTCGGTAAAGATCACCGTAAGCGCACCAATATCGGTGTCCATACGTTTCTCCCCTTGCGCGGGGCATTTTTTGCTCCGACCCATCACGCGCCCCGACCGCGGTGGGCCGTTCGGGGTTGCCGGATCAACACGCCTCCGGCAAGGAATCCTTCCCCCGATCTTGTCCCCTTATTTGAGATAAATCAAACTGGAATGGCAAGCATTATTTCCCCTGTGGAAATATACTTTCCTGCACTTCACCTCGGCCTCGGATCGGCGGTCGAGCATGACCAGTCCGGCTCGAAGCCGAGAATGATGGTGTCCGCCGCCAGCTCCGGGTTGAACAGCAGGTTGTGCCAGTAAGTCGCCTGGTGCAGCGGGTTGTGTTCGGCCAGGGTCCAGACCCGGCAGGCCAGGTCGTAGCGCTGGTTGTAGGCGGCGAAAGTCAGGGTCGCGCGCCCGGCCTCGCGGATGCGCGCCGCCCCCGGCGAGCCCGGCGGGAAGGTCGCGCTCAGGATCTCGGAGAACTCCGCCGCCCGCTGGTAGTAGGTCTCGCTGAAGAAGGTCAGCGCGGCCTCGCGCCGCAGCGCCGGGTCGTTGGTCTTGCGCGCCAGGTGGCGCATTTCCGGGGTCCTGGAGTATTGCGGCGCCTTCGACATCACGGTGATGATCTGGCCCATCGGCGCGGCCGCGCCGGGCAGGGTCAGGGCCGGCATGATGGCCTCGCCCGGACGGCCCTGGTTCTCGCGCATGATGATCTGGCGCACCCGGCACTGCCAGCGCATGAAGCCGTCGCGCAAGCCCGCGTCGGCGCTGGTCAGCCGCACGATCTCGCCGGTCTGGACCATCATGCTACTCAGCCGCCTTGGCCGGTTCCGCCGGCCTCGCGTAGTCGCGGTCGTGCGACAGGCTGGGAATCCGCGCCCGCGCCGCCGCCACCTCGTCGAGATCGATGGTCGCCATGACCACGCCCGGCCCCTCGCCGCCATCGGCCAGCACCTTGCCCCAGGGATCGACGATCAGCGAATGGCCATAGCAGGCGCCGCCGCCGGGGCAGGGGCCGTGGGCGCAGGCCGCGACCACGAAGGCGCCGTTCTCGATCGCCCGGGCCCGGTTCAGCACATGCCAGTGCACCTCGCCGGTGGTTTGGGTGAAGGCCGCCGGCACGGTCAGGATCTCCGCCCCCGCCTGGGCCAGGTCGCGGTAGAGACCCGGGAAGCGCAGGTCGTAGCAGATGGTGTGCCCGATCCGCGCCCAGGGCGTGTCCTCGACCACCGCCGCATCGCCCGGCGTGACATAGGTCGACTCGCGATAGACCTCCGCCTCGGAAAGCTGGATGTCGAACATGTGGATCTTGTCGTAGCGGGCGCGGATCGCACCGCTTGCATCGACCAGGAAGCCCCGGTTGATGATGGTTCCGCCCGGCCCATCGACGGCGACCGAACCGATCTGCATCCATAGTTTTGCCTCAGCGGCGAAGCCACGCAGCGCCGCCAGCACCGGGTGGCTGTCCTCCGGCGCCGCCGGCGGCCGGAACACGCCGTCCGCACTCATCAGCCCGCCGCAGTATTCCGCCAGGCACAGCAGTTCGGCCCCGTCATCGGCGGCCCGGCGGGCCAGCGGCAAGACCTCGCCGATGGCCGCATCGAAATCCGGCATCGGCCGGGTCTGCAAGCAGGCGATGGTCAGTGGCCGGGCCATGGTTTTTCCTATGCCGCGGGGATCAGAACTTCGTGTAGGCTTGGCGGAGCTGCACCAGCGGATGGCGCTCGGACATCTGGAACTTGATCAACAACTCGCGCGCGATCATGTCCCGGTCCTGCTGGTTGTCCGGCAGCTCGATGGTGTCGGGCACCCGGACCCAGCCGTTGATGTTGCGGTCGAACACCGCCGGGTTGCCTTCCTCGTAGCCCATGTGGACGTCTTCGAGCCAGTTGAGGTCATCCCAGCCCATCACCTCCATGTACTTGTTCAGGAACGGGGTCAGCCGGGTGTAGTCCGGCACCAGGTTCACATC
Organism: Pseudomonadota bacterium; assembly: GCA_022573605.1. Lineage (GTDB taxonomy): Bacteria > Pseudomonadota > Alphaproteobacteria > Rhodobacterales > Rhodobacteraceae > Thermohalobaculum. Next base: position 2,457 of record JACZTQ010000342.1, read on the forward strand.
GTAGCGGTAGCCGATGTGCTGGCCGATTTCCTTCTCGCGCACCGAGTCGAGGCCGTCGCCCTTGATGAACTGGTCGACGCTTTCGATCTCGGAGCCCTTGTAACTTGTTCCGGCCATGTTTTCCTCCGGTCGATGGCGGGGTGAACCCCGCCCTACGGGTAGCGGGCAGGGCGGGCTTCGCCCCGCCGCCGCGTCACAGGTGGTGATAATCTTCGACGCCGACGGTGTAGTTGGTGCCGGCCAGCGGCACCCCGGCCATGGCGCTCGCTTCCATGGTCAGCGCCGCCAGATCCTCCGGCTCCAACGAGTGGATGTTGGTCTTGCCGCAGGCCCGGGCGAAGAGCTGCGCCTCGATGGTCAGGGTGTGCAGGAAGTTGTAGACCCGCTCGGCCGCCTCGTCGGGGTTGAGGCGCGCCCGCAGGATCGGGTCCTGGGTCGCCACGCCGACCGGGCAGCGGCCGGTGTGGCAGTGGTAGCAGTACCCCGGCTCGACCCCGATCTCGCGCTGGTAGTCGGCTTCGGGGATGTCCTTGTTGCAGTTCAA
>JACZTQ010000343.1 GCA_022573605.1 Pseudomonadota bacterium
CGGCCTTGTGGTCCTCGTTCAGCTTGGCGGCGCGCTCCAGCAGGCGCGAGTGCAGGTAGAACACGTCGCCCGGATAGGCCTCGCGGCCCGGCGGGCGGCGCAGCAGCAGCGACATCTGACGGTAGGAGACCGCCTGCTTGGAGAGATCGTCATAGACGATCAGCGCATGCATGCCGTTGTCGCGGAAATACTCCGCCATGGCGCAGGCCGAATAGGGCGCCAGATACTGCATCGGCGCCGGCTCGGACGCGGTCGCGGCGAGCACGATCGAGTATTCGAGGGCGCCGGCCTCCTCCAGTTTCTTGACCAGTTGGGCCACCGTCGAGCGCTTCTGTCCGATTGCGACATAGATGCAGTAGAGTTTCTTGTTCTCGTCGTCGCCGGCGGCCTCGTTGTAGGTTTTCTGGTTCAGGATGGCGTCCAGCGCCACCGCGGTCTTGCCGGTCTGGCGGTCGCCGATGATCAGTTCGCGCTGGCCCCGCCCGATCGGGATCAGCGCATCGATCGCCTTCAGGCCGGTGGCCATCGGCTCGTGCACCGATTTGCGCGGGACGATGCCCGGCGCCTTGACATCGGCAACGCGGCGCTCGGTCGCCTTGATGGCGCCCTTGCCGTCGATCGGGTTGCCCAGCGCATCGACGACGCGCCCCAGCAGGTCCTTGCCGACAGGCACATCGACAATGGCGCCGGTGCGCTTGACGGTATCGCCTTCCTTGATGTCGCGGTCGTCGCCGAAGATGACGATGCCGACATTGTCGTATTCGAGGTTCAGCACCATGCCGCGGATGCTGCCCGGAAACTCGACCATCTCGCCGGCCTGGACCTGGTCGAGGCCGTAGACCCGGGCGATGCCGTCACCGACGGAAAGCACGCGGCCGATCTCGGAGACCTCGGCCTCCTGGCCAAAATTCTTGATCTGCTCCTTGAGAATTGCAGAAATCTCAGCTGCCTGGATGGACATCACCCGACCTCTCTCATTGCGTTTTGCAGAGATGCGAGCTTCGAGCGGATCGAGGTGTCGATCATCTTCGAGCCCACCTTGACGACAAGACCGCCGATGATGCCCTCATCGACGGTCAGATTCAGTTTCACTTCGCGGCCGATGGCGGCCTTCAGCGTGCTCACCAGGGCTGATTGCTGGCCGTCGCTCAGGGCGCGCGCGGCGGTCACCTCGGCGGTCACCTCGCCGCGATGTTCGGCCATCAGCCTGGCGAAGATGTCGATCACCTGGCCGAGCACGAACAGGCGCCGCTTGGTGGCCATCAGGCCGACCAGGTTGGCGACCAGCGCCGACAGGCCCATGGCCTCGGTCACCGAGGCCATGGCGCGGCCCTGCTCCTCGCGGGTGTAGATCGGGGTCGAGAGCAGGGAGCGCAGGTCGTCGCTGGCCTCGAGCGCCTGACCCAGCGCCTCCATGTCAGCCTCGGTCCGGTCCAGCGCCTTGCTCTCGCTGGCCAGCTCGAACAGCGCGGTCGCATAGCGGCCCGCGGCACCCGACACAAGAGTGGAAGATCCGGCCACGTTTCCCCTTCCCGATACGGCCCGATCCTGATCGCCGGGCTTCGTTTTCCATGAACATGCCGTCACCGGACAGGCAGCCCCGGTTTCGCGCCGTCTCGCTATCATAGGGTGCATGCGCATGCAACACCGTCTGACAGCCCGTGACGCCAGGGCGGGTTTTGGCCGAGGGGACGGGATTTGTGAAGCGGCAAAGGCGCCGGGGAGGGTTCTGGTCGAACCGGCCGGATTTGTGAAGCTGTAATACCGCCCGGTTGGCGGGCACATCGTCGCAGAGACGCCCGGTTCCGCTCTGGATCACAAAAAGCTCTGCGGATCGATGTCGATCACCACCCGCACCGCCGCCGGAACCTTCACCGCCGCCCGCCAGCGGGCCAGCGCAATCTGCAACGCCATCCCCTTCGGCGCCTTGACCAGCAACCGCACCCGGGTCCGCCCCCGGATCCGCGCGATCGGCGCCGGGGCCGGACCGAAGACCTCCGCCCCGGCCTGCTCCATCACCGCCGCGGCCCGGCCCAGCGCATTGGCGATCTGCCACACCCGGGTCTCGTCGGGGCCGGAGACGATGACCCCGGCCATCCGGCCGTAGGGCGGCGCGCCGGCCTCGCGCCTTGCGGCCGCCTCGGCGCGCCAGAACGCCTCCTCGTCGCCCGACAGAATCGCCCGCATCACCGGGTGATCGGCGCTGGTGGTCTGGATCATCGCGACCCCCGGCCGGTCGGCCCGCCCGGCCCGCCCGGCGACCTGGCGCAAAATCTGGAAGGTGCGCTCGGCGGCGCGCAGATCGCCGCCATGCAGCCCCATGTCGGCGTCGATCACGCCGACCAGCGTCAGCAGCGGAAAATTATGCCCCTTGGCAATCATCTGGGTGCCGATGATGATATCCGCCTCGCCGCGCGCGATCGCCGCCAGCCGTTCCTTCAGCTCGTCCGGGCCGGAGGTCAGGTCGGAGGAGAGGATCTCGATCCGCGCGCCCTTGAACAGGCCGCTGGCCTCCTCCGCCACCCGCTCCACCCCCGGCCCGCAAACCGCGATCCGGTCGCCGCGCCCGCAATCGGGACAGGCTCGCGGCAACGCCTCCGTATGCCCGCATTGATGGCACATCAGTTGCGCCCGGTAGCGGTGGGTGACCAGCCAGGCGTCGCAATGGGGACAGCCGAAATGATTCCCGCAGGCGCGGCACAGGGTCAGCGGCGCATAGCCCCGCCGATTCAGGAACAGGAGCACCTGCTCGCCGCGCCCGATCCGCTCCCGCGCCGCCTCGACCAGCGGCTCGCTGAGCCAGCGGTCCCGCCCCGGCTGGTCGGTGCGCAGGTCGATCAGCCGGATCTCCGGCAGCTTGGCGGCGCCGAACCGTTCCGGCAGGTCGATGCGCCGGTACTTGCCGCTGTCGGCATTGGCCCAGGTCTCCAGCGACGGCGTCGCCGAGGCCAGCACCACCGCCGCGCCCTCGATCGAGGCCCGCAGCACG
>JACZTQ010000052.1 GCA_022573605.1 Pseudomonadota bacterium
GTGCATGGAACCCGCGAGGGCTTCGCTAAAACGCCAAAACACGGCGGTCAAAACGTTTGAAACGGTCGCTACCAGCCTGGACGAGGCGCTGCGCTCCGCCGAGCCGTGGCGCCAGGCCAGCCGGACCGCCACCCGGCTGGGCATTATCGCGCTGCTGATCTTCCTGGTGCAGATCGTGGTCAACAAGTATCGCTACCTGCAGCGCCTCGCCGGGTTCTATCAGGCCCGGGCACAGGCCTTCCGCCTGCTGGCCGATTCCGACCCCGCCCTGGGCGCGCAACTCTTGCAGCATGTGACGGCGACCGAGCTGATCGCCGCGCTCTCGCCCGACGCGATCCGCTTCGACAAGACCGCCGCCGCGCCCACCGACAACCTCGCCGCGCTTCTGCAATCGACGCTGCGGAGGAACTGACGCATCCGCCGCCGCGCCATCAATTAACAATCCGTGTCCGCGCCGGCGGGCCGGGAAATTGCCACTACCATTGCACTATCATTGCACTACCAATGCACTACCGTTGGTTTCGCGTATTTTTCCCGAGAAATCCGACCCGAAATCCGGAGGCGAGAGACCCATGGCGAAGACCGACAAGGTGATCATAACCTGCGCCGTGACCGGCTCGATCCACACCCCCACCATGTCGCCCCACCTGCCGGTGACGCCCGACCAGATCGCCCGCGACGCGGTCGCCGCGGCCGAGGCCGGCGCCGCGATCATCCACCTCCACGCCCGCGACCCCGAGACCGGCCAGCCCTCGCCCGATCCGGACCTGTTCATGCGCTTCCTGCCCCGCATCAAGCAGCAGTGCGATGCGGTGGTGAACATCACCACCGGCGGCGGCCAGGGCATGACCCTGGACCAGCGCATCGCCGCCGCCAAGCGCGCCAGCCCGGAGATGGCGTCGCTGAACATGGGCTCGATCAACTTCGGCCTCTACCCGATGCTGAGCCGCTACCAGAGCTTCGACCACGCTTGGGAGAGAGCCCATCTGGAGGATTCGCGAGACGCGATTTTCAGAAACACTTTCAGCGATATAGAGCGTGTTCTTGAAGAACTGGGAGAGGGCTGCGGCACCCGCTTCGAATACGAGTGCTACGATGTCGGCCACCTCTACACCCTGGCTCATTTCCTCGACCGCGGCCTGGTGAAGCCGCCCTTGTTCGTGCAGACCGTGTTCGGCATCCTCGGCGGCATCGGGCCCGACCCGGAGAACGTGCTGCACATGCGCCGCATCGCCGACAAGCTGTTCGGCGATGACTACCGCTGGTCGATCCTGGCGGCCGGCCGCCACCAGATGCCGCTCGCCACCATGGCGGCGACGATGGGGGCCAACGTGCGGGTCGGGCTGGAGGACAGCCTCTATCTCGCCAAGGGCGAACTGGCGCCCGACAACGCCTCCCAGGTGGCCAAGATCCGCCGCATCCTCGAGGAGTTGTCGCTGGAGATCGCCACCCCCGACGAGGCCCGCGCGATGCTGGCCCTGAAGGGCGGCGACCAGGTGGGGTTCTGAGGGCGGGTCGCCTGGATTGAATCCCGTTCCGGCGCCCTCCCGCACCGCTCGATTCTCGTTAACCATAAAACATGTTCACAGAGATAATTTAATGAAATCAATATGTTGACCACCATTTCACGCGTGAAATCCGGCTTGCGGCGGTGGCGGAGCGGCGCCTGGAAGGCTCGATCGGCCATCGCCCGGCCGTCATGCGGCTGACCGGGGCCGGTGCCGGACCGGCGCGAAATCCGAGCCTTTCGGGAAATCGCCGTTTGCAGGCGGGCGCGATCTGTCGTTACTCTGCCACAGGCCCGACTCACGGACGCCCTCACGATGCAATACTTCAGCTTCCTCGACGACGACCAGGCCCGCTATGTCCACGAAGCCTCGCTCGAGGTGCTGGCCGAGGCCGGGCTGATCGTGCGCAACGAAAAAGCCCGGCGCCGTTTCGCCGAGTTCGGCGCCGAGGTCGACCACTCGAGCGAACTGGTGAAGATCCCGGCCCCGGTGGTCGAGCGCTACCGCGCCCTGATCCCGCCGGCGATCACGCTCCGCGGGCGCGATGCCAAGTTCGACGTGACCTTCCCGCGCCGGCTCCCGGTCGTCGCCACCGCCAGTTCGGCCCCCGATATCGTCGATCCGGTCAGCGGCGTCTGCCGCCGCGCGACCTCGCGCGACATCGCCAACATCGCCCATCTGGTCAACGAGTTGCCGGGCTTCGACGTGTTCTCGATCTCGACCCTGGCCGACGACGCGCCCGAGGATCAGTTCAGCCTGACACGGTTCTACGCCGCCCTGAAGAACTGCGTCAAACCGGTGCGCACCTCGGTCTATAACATCCGCGAGGCCGAACAGGTGATCAGGCTGGGTGAGTTGATCGCCGGGTCGAAAGAGGCCTTCTGGGACCGTCCCTTCATCAATTTTGGCTATTGCTCGATCGTGTCGCCGCTGACGATGGATTTCGACAGCACCGATACGATGATGTATTTCGCCGAGAACGGCATCACCGCCTACGGCACCATCGCGCCGATGGGCGGGCTCTCGACGCCGCTCAGCCTGGCCGGCATGCTGACCCTGATGAACGCCGAGTGGCTGGCCGCCGCGACCCTGGCGCAGATGTCCAGGGAAGGCACCGCGCTGATCTACAACTTCCTGCCGGTCTTCGCCGACATGCGCGACGGGGCCTATGCGCCGGGCGCCATCGAGGTCGGCATGATGAACTCGGCGGTGTGCCACATGGCGCGGTTCTACAACCTGCCCGCGGGCGGCTATCTGGGGCTGACCAATTCCAAGATCAGCGACGCCCAGGCCGGGTTCGAGAAGGGCATGTCGCCGCTGATGGGCGCGCTCTCGGGGGTCAACTTCATCGTCATGGGCGGGCTCTTGGACGCGCTGATGTCGTTCGATTTCGGCCAGCTGGTGATCGACGACGAGATCGCCCGGATGATCAAGCGGGTGCGCCAAGGCTTCGGTTTTTCGCGCGAGTCGGCCTCGCTCGAAGAGATCAAGGCGACCGGCCCGGCCGGGATGTTCGCGGCCAACCCGAGCACGCTGGCGCGCATGCACAGCGCGACCTTCATGCCCGGGCTGGCCGACCGCAAGCTGCGCGAGCAATGGGCCGCCGAGGGCTCCTCCACGATCCGCCAGCGGGCCATGGACAAGGCGCTCGACATCCTCTCCAACCCCAACGCCGCGGCGCTGGACGCGGAGGTGGACGCGCGCATCCATGCCGCTTTCGACGGGCTGGTCCGGGGAGACTCGGTGCTGCCCGAGGGTTGGACCCGCGCGCACGCCTCGACCGCCCCGACCCGCAAGCGCCGCGTCAACCGCCGCCGCGCCGGTTGAACTCTCCCGCTTGAAGGTCGGCTCCAGATGAACAAACCTCTCCCCAGCCAGTCCCGCATCGTGGTCATCGGCGGGGGCGCTGTCGGCGCCAGCATCGCCTATCACCTGACCCGCGCCGGCGAGCGCGACGTGGTTCTGCTGGAGAAGACCCGGCTGACCGACGGCGCCACCTGGCACGCCGCCGGGCTGGTCGGGCAGTTCCGCACCCACCCGAACCTGACCCGGCTGATGCAGGACAGCGTGCGCCTGTTCGCGACCCTGGGCGCGGAGACCGGGCAGGAGACCGGCTGGAGCCCGGTCGGCAGCCTGCGCGTCGCCGCCAGCCGGGACCGCTGGATGGAGTTCCGGAGGGCCGCCACCGCGGCGCGCGGCTTCGGCTTCGAGATGGCGCTGCTCGGCCCGGACGAGGCCAAACGGCGCTACCCGCTGATGGCGATGGACGGCGTCGTCGGCGCCGCCTTCATCGCCGATGACGGCCATGTCGACCCCTACAGCCTGACCCAGGCCTACGCCAAGGGGATGCGCGCCGGCGGCGGGCGCATCTTCGAGGGCGTCATGGTCACCGGCCTGACCCGCAAGGGCGGGCGCATCAGCCATGTGGTCACCGACAAGGGGACGATCGAGGCCGAGATCGTGGTCAACGCCGCCGGTCTCTGGGCCCGCCAGGTCGGCTGGATGGCGGGGGTGAAGCTGCCCGCCGGCGTGGTCCAGCACCAGTTCATGGTGACCGAGAAGAGCGACCTGATCCCCGACGGCCTGCCCACCTTGCGCGACCCCGACGGCCGCTACTACGCCAAGCCCGAACCCGGCGCGCTGGCGATCGGCGGCTGGGAGCGCGCGCCCCCGCCGGTCAACCCGGTCGAGGGCTTCCCCTGGGAGAACGCCCACCACCTGTTCGACGGCGACGTCGACCGGTTCGCCGAGGTGTTCGAGCCCGCCGCCCGGCGTATCCCGGTGCTGAACGATCTCGGCATGCGCACCCTGGTCAACGGCCCGATCCCGATCTCGCCCGACGGCGAGCCGATCATGGGGCCGGCGCCGGGGCTGGAGAACTTCTTTGTGGCCTGCGCCTTCACCTCGGGCATCGCCGCCTCCGGGGGCGCCGGCAAGGCGATGGCCAACTGGATCCTGGAAGGCGACCCGGGCCTCGACCTCTGGGCTTTCGATGTGCGCCGCTTCGGCCCGCTGCACGCCAATCCGCGCTACCTGCATGCCCGTGCCGTCGAGAGCTACAGCCGCTATTACGACATCCACTGGCCCGGCGAGGAGGGCCAGGCGGCGCGCGGGGCGCGGCGCAGCGCGCTCTACCAGACCCTGGCGGCCAAGGGCGCGGTCCATGGCTCGAAATTCGGCTGGGAGCGCCCGAACTGGTTCGCGCCGGAGGGCGACAGCCCTGCCATGGGCTGGCAACGCGAGGGCGAGGCCGAGACCGTCGGGCGCGAGCACCGCGCCGCCCGCGCGGGCGTGGTCACCATCGACATGTCCTCGTTCACCAAGTTCGAGATCACCGGCCCGCGCGCCTGCGCCTTTCTCCAGCACCTGGCGGTGGCCAATATCGACAAGGCGCCGGGCGGGGCGGCCTATACCCAGCTCTGCAACGCGCGCGGCGGCATCGAGGCCGATGTCACCATCATCCGCCGGGCCGAGGACCGCTTCTGGCTGATCACCGGATCGGCGCTGGGGGTGCGCGACGGCGGCTGGCTGCGCATGAACCGCGCCCGCTTCGGCTCCGAGGGGGTCGAGATCCGCGACATCACCTCGGCTTACGGCGTGATCAACCTCGCCGGTCCGCTGGCGCGCGAGGTGCTGGAGCGCGTCGCCGATGCCGATGTCAGCCACGCGGGCCATCCCTTCATGACCGCGCGCGAGATCAACATCGGCCATGCCCCGGCGCTGGCCTACCGGGTCACCTATATCGGCGAGCTGGGCTGGGAACTCTACATCCCCACGGAATACATGCAACACGCCTACGAGACGCTGCACCAGGCCGGCGCCGATCTGGGCCTCAGCGATATCGGCTACCGGGCCATCGACAGCCTGCGGCTGGAGAAACGCTTCCTTGCCTGGGGGTCCGACATCACGCCGGACTACAACCCGATCGAGGCCGGTCTCGGCTTCCTGATCGACTGGAACAAGGATTTCCTCGGCGCCGAGGCGCTGGCGCGGATCAAGGCCGAGGGGGTGAGCCGCAAACTCGTCTGCCTGGCGCTGGACGAGCCGCTGGCGGTGTTCGGCGGCGAGGCGATCCTGGTCGACGGCATGGCGGTCGGGCAGACCACCAGCGGCAATTTCGGCTACACGGTGGGCAAGAGCCTGGTGCTGGGCTATCTGCCGGCCGATCTGGCGGCGCGCAACGCCTTCGAGGTCGAGGCGTTCGGCCGGCGCAGCGGGGCGGTGCGGGTGGTGGGGGCGGCCTATGATCCGGAGCGCCGCAAGATCCTGATCTGAAAGCTCACAGCCAGGGCGTTTTGCAGGGTATGTGACCAGCGGCGGTGGGGTGCCCACGCGTGGGCGCTTACTTAACATATTGAAAGATAATAGAAATCGAAAAAAGGTGTTTATGGTTAGCGAAACGTGAACCCGTTCCGCCGCTTCAGGCTTCCGAGCCAAGGCGACTCCCGACCCCGGTAAAAGACCAAGAGATCCCGCACGAGGGCCGCATCACTGCGTGCTGCAGCGCCTACGGGATGACGGCCCGGCGGCTTGTCCGCTGCAAGCCATCTGGTCCAGGTCGAGCGCTCATAAACGAGCGTTGGGTCGGAGCTGAGGCGTCGATGTCGGATTTCGAGCCAACACCGGTCGCAAATCCGCGCGTTGGGGAGCTTCCGCTTCGTGCCATGAGCCGACGCAGCGCGTGAAATCACCAACGTCGACTGTGCGGACGAAGACGACGTCCGAGTTTTTGGAGAAAGTCAGGGAGCCCGACCCAGTTACCGAGTTCGGATTCAGCTACCTGGCAGCGACACGACCAACTGCCCAACGGTGCGACTGCAAGCATCCCAGCTCTCATCCTGCCCTCGTGAAGCGACCGCCGTTATGTTCAGGAATACGAGGATCAAAATGGCCCCGAAGCGACACAAGCAAGGTGCTCGTCACTACGCTGCGGCAAGTTGAGGTGCTAGTCGGGCCCGTGTCTAACAGGGTTTGGGGCTTTCATTCCGCAGCCATCGCACGTCGCGCCGCGCCCACTTGCCGCGCGATCTGGCCGATGTGGCGCCCGTCGGTACCACAGCAGCCACCCCAGACGTGGATATGCGGAAAACGCCGGGCAAGGTCGGCCATCTGCCCGCCCAGTTCCTCTGGATCGCCGTCTTCGAGGTGGCCAAGCTTGCAGAGCGACAGCGTGTCCATCGCGACCGCGTTCGGCATGAAGCCGCCGAGCCGCTGTGTCCAGTCGCCTGGCGTGAGCGCCTGTTCAAACTCCATCGGATGGGTACAGTTGATCATGTAATAGGCGGGCGCATTGCCGGTCGCGGCGTCGACCTTAGTGATTGCCTCTTCCACCGTCTCGCCGCCCGAGAGCCGCCCGCCGTGTTTGACGAAGAACGATATAACGACCGGCATTCCGGCGGCCTTCGCCGCGCGAGCCAAGCCGATCGCCTCTTCGACCGAGGAAAAGGTTAATGCGGTGATCTGATCAGCTCCGGCCTTCTTTAAGGTCAGGATTTGCTCGGAATGGTAATCCTCGGCCTCCGCCGCATTTGGCGTACGGCCAACATCATAGGCGTCGCCGCGCGGGCCGATGACACCGCCAACGATCATCGGGCTTTCCGGGCTGTCGTATTCACGGGCGAAGTCCTGGTAAAATTCGATCCCGCGGATGTTGATCTCTTCAAGGCCTTCGCGGGAATAACCGATCATTTCACCCCAGTCCCGGCTGGCGCGGTAATGCAGGCCCTCGTTGATCACACCGAAGCCTTCGGTCGCCGCCGCCTCGACAAGCTTGCGGTGAAAATCGGTCAAGCAGGAGACCCCGCGCTTGTCGTCGAGAAGCTCGAAGAGGCAAAAGTGGCGTAGTTCGAACCCGTCGACATACTGCAACCAGGTCTCGATCCCGCCGCCGCAGGTCATGTCCCGGCCGTTCATCTGCGGTAGCTTTCCGTGATCGGTCATGTGCCCCTCCTTTTGATGCGTATTAGGCATAGTAGCACTCATACCAAGTTGCGCCGAGCCCAACCCACGTCATGCCCCGGCTTGACCGGGGTATCCAGTCCTTAACCGATTGATCCAGAGACTGGATTGCCGGGTCAAGCCCGGCAAAGACACGGCTCTGGATGAGTCGCGCTTGGCGCATTCCGGTATCACTTCATCGGGTCGTCACGTCTTTCAGTCTACGGGTTCGGTCTAAATTTCTGAATTAAAGTCCGCTTTCAGCGGCGATCGGCTGAACCCACCGCTCAAAACGGTCGACCACGTCTCCTGAAGGAATGTCCGCTTCGAGTCGAACCCGGCCCTTCGCCGGGTCCGTCACAGTCGACCGGTATGCACCTGTGAGCGGACATTGCCGCTTGCAACACCAGTTGATGAGTCCATGACCTAGACTGGCGCGCGGCGCCGGAACATGGTCATCTGAAGGCCGGGAGGAACGAGGCATGCGGGAAATCGTCATCGGCGCGGCGCAGATGGGGCCGATCCAGCGCGCGGACGACCGCGCCGCCGTGGTCGCGCGGATGATCGCGCTGCTCGACCGGGCCAAGGCGGGCGGCTGCGATCTGGTGGTGTTCCCGGAACTGGCGCTGACCACCTTCTTTCCGCGCTGGTATATCGAGGACCAGGCCGAGGTCGATGCCTGGTTCGAGCGCGAGATGCCCAACCCCGCCACCCAACCGCTGTTCGACCGGGCGCGCGAGCATGAGATCGCGATCTCCTTCGGTTATGCCGAACTGACCCCGGAGGGCCGCCACTTCAACACCTCGATCCTGACCGACCGGGCCGGCCAGATCGTCGGCAAATACCGCAAGGTGCATCTGCCGGGGCACAGCGAGTTCGACCCCGACCGCAGCCACCAGCATCTGGAAAAGCGTTACTTCGAGCCCGGCGATCTCGGTTTCCCGGTCTGGCGCAACATGGATGCCTGGATCGGGATGATGATCTGCAACGACCGGCGCTGGCCGGAAGCTTACCGCGAGATGGGGTTGCAGGGGGTCGAGCTGGTGCTGCTGGGCTACAACACGCCCTCGGCCAACTCGCAACGGCCCGACGAGACGCTGGAGACCCGCCTGTTCCACTCGGATCTGTCGATGCAGGCCGGGGCCTACCAGAACGCCACCTGGGTGGTCGGGGTGGCCAAGGCGGGCAACGAGGACGGTCATGCGCTGTTCGGCGGCAGCGTGATCGTCGCCCCGGACGGGCTTGTGGCCGAGCGCGCCGAAACCGAGGACGACGAGCTGCTGGTCCATGCCTGCGACATGGACGACTGCGATTTCGGCAAGGCGACGATCTTCGATTTCAAGCGCCACCGCCGGATCGAGCACTATGGCCGGATCACCGCGCAGACCGGCGTGATTCGCCCCGACGGAACGACGGGATGAGCGCCCTGGCCGAATTCGATCTGGTGATCCGGGGCGGCACCGTGGCCACCGCGTCCGACACCTTCCGCGCCGATGTCGGCATCCGCGACGGGCGCATCGTGGCGCTGGCCGAGGGTCTCGAGACCGGCGGCGAGGTGATCGACGCCAGCGGAAAACTGGTGCTGCCCGGCGGCATCGAGGCCCATTGCCATATCGAGCAGGAATCCGGCATGGGGCTGATGCCCGCCGATGATTATCGCAGCGGCTCGATCTCGGCGGCGTTCGGCGGCAATTCCTGTTTCGTGCCGTTCGCGGGCCAGCGCCGGGGCATGACCATCGCCGAGACCGTCGCGCTCTACGACAGCCGCGCGGCGCCGAAATCGGTGATCGACTACTCCTACCACCTGATCGTCACCGACCCGACGGAGTTGGCGCTGACCACGGAACTGCCGGAGGCGTTCGCCCGCGGCATCACCTCGTTCAAGGTCTTCATGACCTACGACCAGGCCAAGATCGACGACGGCCAGTTCCTCGACATCCTTGCGGTGGCCAAGGCCCATGGCGCCCTGACCATGGTCCATGCCGAGAACGACGCGATGATCGAATGGATCTCGCGGCGCCTGCTCGACGCCGGCCACACCGAGCCGCGCTACCACGCCGTCAGCCACCCGGCGCTGGCCGAGGAAGAGGCGATCCACCGGGCCATCTCCCTGGCGCGCCTGGTCGATGCGCCGCTCTTGGTCGTCCATGTCTCGACCCCGGGCGGGGCAAAGCTGGTCCGCGATGCCCGCCGGTCCGGGGCCAAGGTGTTCGGCGAGACCTGCCCGCAATACCTGTTCCTGACCCGCGACGACCTCGACCGGCCGGGCCGCGAGGGGGCCAAGTTCATCTGCTCGCCGCCGCTGCGCGACCGCGCCACCCAGGAGGCGCTGTGGGGGCACGTCCAGAGCGGCACCTTCTCGCTGGTCTCGTCGGATCATGCGCCCTACCGGTTCGACCAGTCCGGCAAGTTCCATGCCGGGCCGGATGCGAGCTTCCGGCAGATCGCCAACGGCATGCCCGGCATCGAGATGCGCCTGCCGCTGCTGTTCTCGGAGGGGGTCAACAAGGGCCGGATCACCCTGAACCAGTTCGTCGCGCTGTCGGCGACCAACGCGGCGAGAATCTACGGGATGTATCCGGCCAAGGGCACCATCGCCATCGGAGCGGACGCCGATATCGCGATCTGGGACGCGGGCGAGGTGCGCATCGCCGGCGAGATGCACGACGCCATGGACTACAACCCCTATCTGGGGTTCGAGGTCACCGGCTGGCCGGTCACGGTGCTGAACCGGGGCAACCGGATCGTCGATGGCGGCGAGTTGTGCGCCAGCCCCGGCGACGGCCGCTTCGTCGTTCGCAAGCCGGTCGACCTGACCGGCATGCCCGGCCACCGGGCCGACGAGTTGAACCCGGAAAAGAATTTCGGCGCGAAGATCGCGCCATGAGAGCGGGCGAATGTGGCCCCAGCGGCAAAACTCGATTCAAGGCGTGACCCTGCATGACCGTTGACGCAACCGGACGCCGCCGGACCCTCCGGCGGATGCTGGTCCTGCTGGGCTGTTTTTTCGTCCTGGTGCAGGTGAACCGCTCGGCCGGGGGTGTGCTCGCCTCCTACCTGAGCAGCGAGCGCGGGCTGTCGCCGACCGATATCGGCGCGGTGATGGGGGCGATGTTCCTTGCCGCCGCGCTGGTCCAGCTCCCGACCGGTATCCTGTTCGACTGGATCGGCCCGCGCCGGACGCTGAGCTATCTTGGGCTCCTATCGGTCACCGGGCTGGTTGTCTTCGCCACGGTCGAGGGCGTCTGGGGCATGATGGCCGGGCGGTTCGCCATCGGTCTCGGGCATGGCGGCGTGATCACCGCGGTTTTCCTCATCGCCATGGCCTGGGCGCCGCCGAAGCGCATTGCCCAGGCGACCGCCGCGGTGATCGGCATCGCCGGTGGGGTTGGCGGCATCCTGGCGACCACGCCGCTGGCCTTCGCGCTGGGTCACTTCGGGCTGCCGGCCACCTTCCTGGGAATCGCGGCGGCGACCGCCGTAGTGACGCTGATGCTGTATTTCGCGCTCCAGGACCGTCCCCCGGATGCGCCCGACGCGCCGGCTCGGAGCGCCGAGACCCTGGGCGAGACGATCGCCGGGTTGCTGGTGGTCATGCGGATGCCGGAACTGCGCCGGATCTTCGCCATGGGCTTCTGCTTTACCGCCCCCTTCATGACCATTGGCGCGCTGTGGGCCGGGCCGTACTTCACCAGCATTCAGAACCTGGATGCCGAGACCGCGTCGCTGTTCCTCCTGGGCCTGGTCGTCGCCCTGCATCTGGGCACATTCTGCTATGGCCCGCTCGAGCGGCTGGCGCGATCGCGCAAGCGGTTGATCCTGGCCGGGGTCGGGGTCGAGATTACGGCGCTGAGCGTTCTCGTGATCTGGCCCGATGCGCCGCTGGCGATCGCCGGGGCGAGCCTGTTCATCTTCGGCCTCGCGGCGCCGTTCTATGTCGTTCTCGCGGCCCATACCCGCAGTTTCGTGCCGGCGCGCCGGGCCGGCCGGGCGATGACCTGCCTCAATCTGTTCGGCCTCACCGGCGTTTTCGTGATGCAGAGCGCCACCGGTGCGCTGATCGACCTGGTGGCGCGCACCGGCGGCGCCCCGGTCACCGGCTACCGGCTGGTGTTTCTGAGCGTGATCGTCGTTCTCGCGGCCTCGGCGGCGATCTACCGGCGCCAGCCGGAGGCGCCGGGCGAGGTGTGACGGGAACCAGGGCCCCGGCGAGCCGAGAGCAATTTTGAAACTGGATTTGATTGCGCAATTCAGCCTCGCAAGTAAATTGCTCATACTCCGGATGGTGGAATTCATTTGGAATATTGCCGGGTTCCTTTCCGGCAAGCGGAATCCTCGCCCGTCACGGCTTCCCCTTTTTCACCAATCACTAGATGATTTCTCCATACGACAATCCGCGACCGCGCCGCGCCTCGCCAGGGGCGCCGGTGCGGCGAATTGACAGGGGAGGCTGGTAGCATGGCCCATTGGCTCAGGTATTCGATTGACGGCAGCGAGGGGTTCGGCACGCTGGAAGACGGCGCCATCACGGTGCACTCGGGCGACATGTTCGCCGGCGCGCAAGCGACCGGCGAGACCGTGGCGCTGGGCGATGTCGAGGTGCTGACCCCGTGCCGGCCGTCGAAGATGATCTGCCTGTGGAACAACTTCCACGAGCTGTCGGCCAGGCTCGGCACCTCGCGCCCGCCCGATCCGCTTTACTTCCTCAAGGCGCCGAACGCCTTTCTCGCCCATGGCCAGACGGTCCATCGGCCATTGAGCTTTGCCGGCAACGTGGTGTTCGAGGGCGAGCTCGGCATCGTCATCGGCAAGCGTTGCGCCAATATCGGCGAGGCGGAGGCCGGGGAGTACATTTTCGGCTACACCTGCGTCAACGACGTGACCGCGGCGGATATCCTGAACAAGGACAAGAGCTTCGCCCAATGGACCCGGGCCAAGAGCTTCGACAGCTTCGGCGTCTTCGGCCCGGTGGTCGCCACCGGGCTCGACCCGATGGAGCTGCGGATCAAGTCGGTGATCGGCGGCAAGGAGCGCCAGAACTACCCGGTCTCCGACATGTTCTTCCCGCCCCACAAACTGGTGGCGCGGCTGTCGCAGGACATGACCCTGATGCCGGGCGACCTGATCGCCTGCGGCACCTCGGTCGGCGTCGCCGCCATGCGCGCCGCAAAGACGAGCATGGAGATCACCATCGAGGGGGTCGGCACGCTGGCCAACGACTTCGTGCAGCAGGTGCCGTTCCGGTATTCGGCCGAGGTGACGCATGCGGGTCTGCGTCGTCGGCGCCGGGGCCATCGGCGGGCTGCTGGCGGCGAAGATCGCCACCGCCGGGCACCCGGTGACGGTGATCGACATGGGCGCGCACCTGGAGGCGATCCGCGCGAGTGGGCTGAAGCTGATCTGGGAGGACGGCTCGGAGATCGTCTCGCGGGTCAAGGCGGTCTCCAGTGCCGCCGAGGCGGGCGAGCAGGACCTGGTGATCCTGGCGGTGAAGGCGCACTACCTGGAGAACGTGGTCCGCGACATCGACCGTATGCAACACGCCGACACCATGGTGATGACGGTGCAGAACGGACTGCCCTGGTGGTATTTCCAGCGCCTCGGCGGGCCGCATGACGGGCAGCGGCTGACCAGCCTCGATCCCTCGGGCGTGCTGACCCGCAAGATCGACCCGGAGCGGCTGATCGGCGCGGTGGTCTACCCGGCGGCGTCGGTGACGGAGCTTGGCGTGATCCACCATGTCGAGGGCGACCGCTTCCCGGTCGGGGAGTTGGACGGCGCCGAGACCGACCGGGTGAAATGGGTCCACGACGTGCTGGTCTCGGCCGGGTTGAAGTCGCGGGTGCTGTCCGACATCCGGGCCGAGATCTGGCTCAAGGCCTGGGGCAACCTCTCGTTCAATCCGATCAGTGCGCTGAGCCACGCCACCCTGGTTGCGATCTGCCAGTTTCCGGAGACCCGGCAACTCGCCGCCGACATGATGGCCGAGGCGCAGGCGGTGGCCGAGAAGCTGGGGATCAGCTTCCGCCATACCATCGAGAAGCGCATTGCCGGGGCCGAATCGGTCGGCGCCCACAAGACCTCGATGTTGCAGGACGTGGAGCTCGGGCGGTCGCTGGAGACCGAGGCGCTGGTCGGCTCGATCCTGGAGATGGCGGAGCTGACCGGCACCCCGGCGCCCTCGATCAAGGCGGTCTACGCCTGCGTCAAGCTGCTCAACAAGGTCATGCTGACCGAGGGCGCGGGGGTGCGGGTGGCCAAGGCGGGGTAGGCGGGGTTCACCGCCGCGCCCGGCGGCACCGTCGCAAGCCTCCCCCCCCGACCCCTTCTCCGGGGCTTACGCGGCCGCATCTGCGGCCACGGTCCCCTGCGAAGCCCAGAGG
>JACZTQ010000344.1 GCA_022573605.1 Pseudomonadota bacterium
ACACCGCGAGGACAGCGCCGATGCGCTCCGCCACCGTCTCCAGGCCGAGCGCCGCGAACACCGGCGCGATCAGCTCGCCCCCGCCCGCGCCGCCAGCATCGAGGATCAGCGCCACGATCGGCACCAGCATCACCACCCCCATGCCCTCGAGCAGCGCGCCGGCGGTGACCAGGGCGATCGCGGCCGCCGACCGGGGGCGGCTGAAGGCGAGAAAATCCGCGATCATCGATCCGGCGCCGGGGCTATCCACCATCAGCCTGGACTCCGGACGGCGGGCTCCGCATCCCAGCGGCTCAGCACCAGCTCCAGGGTCTGCTCGATTTGCGCCACGCCCCAGGGCCGGATCAGCCGGCTGACCGGGATATCCCGGGCCAACTCGCCGCATTGCCGGAAATGTTCGGCCTCGCGGCCGAGCAGGCCGACATATTCCGGCCGGTAGGTATTCACCGCGACCGCCTGCAACGCGCGGATCCCCTCGAGCGGCTCGACCCGGGGGGCGCCGTCAGCGGCCTCGAGCACCAGGATTTCCGCCAGCTCGACCCCGCGATCGGCCTCCGCATGGGCTGCCGGAGCCGGATTGGGCAGGTAATACTTGTCGCTCCGGTTGCCGAGCGGGATCAGACCTTCGACGCCGACGCCCATCGCCTCGATCGAATCCTCCCACAGCTTGAACACCCGGCTGCCCTGCCACAGCCACTTGCCCGCCCCGCCCTCCGGCGCATTGAAGAGCGCCATGGTGTCGTCGCCCAGCACCTCGCAGCCGGCCTGTCCGAGCCGGGCGGCGAGGGTCGACTTGCCGGCGCCGCTGTCGCCCACCAGGATGCGCGCCCGGCCGCCGCGCGCCACCGTCGCCCCGTGCAGGACCAGGATGCCGCGCTGGTGCAAGGCCATCCCCATGGCGCTGCCGATGGTGAACAGGCGCACCATCCCCGGGTCGGCGCCGGGCTCGACACTGATGTGGATTTCGGACCCCGCCCTCACGTAGTAGACCGCGACCCCGGAGATCCGCAGCAGATGACCGCCGGCCGGCGCCGGGATGAACTCGCCCACGGCGCCCGCGCCGCCCTCCCAGGCGTCCAGCGCGCCGGCGTCGAGGCTGATCCGGATATCCGGATCATCGGCAACCGGCGCCGGCAGGTATTCCGGCAGTTCGAGCTCCGAGACCAGGCTCAGCCCATAACCGCGATATCCGTAACCGGTCATTGCCCGGCTCCATCCGCGGCAGCCCCGTCCAGCGCCGCCAACAGGCCGGCGATCTGGAAGGCGGCGACCAGGTCGATCACCGCCAGATCGGTGGGCGCTGCCGGATCGGCCGCCAAACGGATCACTTCCGCCATGAACTCCAGGTCCAGAAAGTCGCGAATGCGCGCATTGTTTCCCCACTGGCGCAAAAGCGCAAGCAAGCGCTCCCGCTCGGCGGCGTTGCGCCGGCTCTCGCCCGGGAAGGCCACGAACTTCACCGGGCTGAACCGTACCGCATCCGGCAGGATTCCCGCCAGCGCCTCGCGGAACAGCACCCGGCGCCCGCCGCCGCCGCGCAGGAAGACCCCCGGAACCTGGATCGAGAACTCGGCCAGGTCCAGGTCCAGCAGCGGATAGGCGTAGACGACGCCGTGGCGCGCGCCCTGGCGGGCGAAGGCTTCGAGGCGGGTCTGGATGTACCAGGCCTCGACCGACCCGCGGCGCATTTTTTGGGTATCCCCGTCATCGGCCCAGTTTTCGATCAGCAGGGCGTTGCGCCGGTGCGGCGCAACCAGGCGGCTCCGGATCGCCATGTTGGCGAGGAACGGCGTCTCGCGCCCGGCCAGCCGGCGAAGCGCCTCGCGAAACCTCTGCGGCAGTCCCTGCATGACCACGGTGGACAGGAACAGGCGCGCGAAGCCGATTCCGGTCCCCTGCGCTTCCGCCCGCAGATACCGCCAGAGCCGGACGATCCGCCCGGCGCGCAGGAGCTCGACCTGGGCTCCGCGCCCCTGGAACGAGACGATCTGGTCACCGCCCCAGCCCGAGAGAATGACCCCCGCGCCCTGCCCCGCGGCATGGCGCAGAATCTGTTCCTCCGGCTCACGGCCGCTGAGCGGCAGCAGGGTCTCCGGATCGATGCCCTCGGCATAGGCTGCCAACTCGCCGGTCGCGACCACCGAGATCTGGGTGATCGCCGGTTCGGCGGCGGCAACCAGATCGGCCATCGGCGCGTCGCCCTCGCCGGGCAGGCCGGGTCCGTCTTCCGGCTCGCGGAAGGTATAGCCGTAAAAGGTCCGGCCCGACCGGGCCAGCGTCCTGGCGGCGAGGACGGCGAGGGGCGAGGAATCGAGCCCGCCGCTCAGGTGCCCCGCCCCGGGGCCGTCGGCCGGCAGGCGCCGCTCGACCGCCAGGCTCAGCAGGCGCGCGGTCTCGTCGGCCAGTTCGCGCGGATCGCTGTCGAGGGGCAGGCGACGGCTGGTGTCCAGCCGCCAGTAGCGCCGGGTCGTCACCGCGCCGTCGCGGCACTCGACCAGATGGGCGGCGTCGACCGGGCGGATATCACGGTAGATGGTGCGCCCGGGCGGCGGCGAGGGCTGCAACACCCAGCTCGCCGCCACCGCCTCGTCCAGCGCCGTGCCGGCGAGACCGGTGCGCAGCAAGGCGGCGGGCGACGAGGCGAAGGCGAAATACCGTCCGGGCCGTTCGGTATAAACCAGTGGCCGGGATCCGAAATGATCGCGGCCCAGCGTCAGGCAGCCGTCGCGCCACGCGGCAAAGGCAAAATCCCCGTGCAGATCGCCGAGCGCCTCGCCCCCTCGCTCGGCCAGCGCGGCCCGCAGGAAGGCGCCGTCGGACCGGTCCATGCGCGCTCCGGGCAGCCGAAGCCGGGTGCGCTCGAAGACCGAGATGTCCGCCGCCAGCAGGGCGTCGCTCTCTTCGATCAGCGCCGGAGGCGCGGGCGGCCCGGCGCCGCGCGGCGCCAGCCGGACCGCGGCCATGGCGACCGGGC
>JACZTQ010000345.1 GCA_022573605.1 Pseudomonadota bacterium
GCCCTATTCGATCGCCATCACCGCGCTCGGGGCCGGCCTCGCCGGGCCCGGCGCCGGCCTGCGCATCCTGGCCACCGATCTCGACACCGCGGCGCTGGCCCGGGCCCGGGCGGCGACCTACCCGGCCAAGCGCATCGACGCCTGCCCGCCGCAGTTCCGCCAGGACTATTTCGAGACCCTGCCCGACGACCGGGTCCAGGTCTCCGGCAACGCCCGCCGGCTGATCGTCTTCAACCAGTTGAACCTGCACGAGCCCTGGCCGGTGAAGGGGCCGTTCGACGCGATCTTCTGCCGCAACGTGCTGATCTATTTCGGCGCCGAGGCCAAGCAGTCCATCGTCGGGCGCTTCGTCGCCCTGCTGAACCCCGGCGGAACCCTCTATCTGGGCCATTCCGAAGCGGCGCTCGGCGACCATCCGCAACTGCTCAACCAAGGGCGGACGATCTTCCGGAAATGCGCATGAGAGCCGCCCACGACATCGCCGGGGAGGCCGCTGGGAGCTATTGGGAACCGCGGCTGAACTCCTTCGTCGCCACCGTGACGCCGGGCGAATTCGCCGTCTCCCGGCGCCACGACCTGGCGCTGGTCACCCTGCTCGGTTCCTGCGTCGCGGCCTGCATCTGCGACCCGCAGGCCGGGATCGGCGGGCTCAACCACTTCCTCCTGCCCGATGACGGCGGCGCCGCCGCCGGCTCCACCGCCAATGCCGCCCGTTACGGAGTCCACGCCATGGAATTGCTGATCAACGAGATCCTGAAACAGGGCGGTACGCGGTCGCGGCTCCGGGCCAAGCTGTTCGGCGGCGCCAATGTGATCGCGCTCACCGCGGCCAACCCGGTGGGCGAGCGCAACGCGGAGTTTTCCCTCGACTTCCTGCGCCGCGAGGGCATCCCGGTCACCGCCACCGATCTGGGCGGCACGCGCGCCCGCCGGGTGTTCTTCAAGCCCGCCGCCGACAAGGTGCTGGTGCAGGTTTTCAACCCCAGAAACGCCGGCCGGGTGCGCCATGAGGAGGCCCGGTTCGGCACCCGCGCCGCCGCCGCCCCGGCCTCCGGCGGCGTCGAGCTGTTCTGATGAACCGGATGATGCGCCACGCCGTGGATCGCCAGGCGGCGGTCCGTGTCGTCGTCGTCGACGACTCGCTGTTGATGCGCGAGTTGCTGCAAGCGGCGCTGATCGAGGCCGGGGACATCGCCGTGGTCGGCAGCGCCGCCAATCCCCACGCGGCGCGCGAGGTGATCCGCGCCACCGATCCGGACGTGATCACCCTCGATGTCGAGATGCCGAGCATGGGCGGGCTGGAGTTTCTCCGCCTGATCATGAAGCTGCGTCCGATGCCGGTGGTCATGGTCGCCGGAAGATCCACCTCGGGCATCGAGACCACCCTGGCCGCGCTGGAGCTCGGCGCCGTCGATTTTGTCGCCAAGCCCAGTGGCAGCGCCGGCTGGGAGGATTTCGCCGCGACCGTCCGCTACAAGGTGCGCGAGGCGGCGACTGTCCGTTTCGAGCGCCCCGCCGTGTTCGCCCGCGCCCCGGCCGCGCGACCGTGCTGGTCCGGCTCGAAGCCCGCGGGACCGGCGCAGCCGAACCTGGCCCCGCCCGGCCCGCCGCCTCGGCCAGGGCCGCCCGCCGTCTTGTCGTCCGCCGCCCTGCCGCCCACCGTCTTGCCGCCCACCGTCTTGCCGCGCTTCGATCTGATCGCCATCGGCGCCTCGACCGGCGGCGTCGCGGCGATCAACCGGCTGCTGGCCGGCCTGCCCGGCCCGGCCCGGCCGGCGCCACCGCCGGTGGTCATCGCCCAGCACATGCCGCCGGGCTTTACCGCCCGCCTGGCCGAACGGCTGGCGCGGGCGACCGGGTTCGACGTCGCCGAAGCCGCCGACCGCGAGGCGCTCTTGAGCGGCATGATCCGCATCGCGCCCGGTGACCGTCACCTGCGCGTGGTGCGCCACGGCAAGCACCTGATCTGCCGGCTCGGCGACGACCCTCCCGTCGGCCGCCACCGGCCGTCGGTCGATGTGCTGTTCACCTCGATCGCGGTGGCGCTGGGCAAGCGGGCGGCCGGGGTGATCCTGACCGGCATGGGCTGCGACGGTGCGGCGGGCCTGTTGCGGATGCGCGCCGCCGGCGCCCTTACCTTCGGCGAGGCCGAGAGGTCGTGCACCGTCTACGGCATGCCCAAGGCGGCGATGCGGCTGGGCGCGGTCGCCGAGGAACACGGCATCGATGGCCTGGCGGAGCGCCTGCTCGGCGGGCCCGCCGGCATTCGCGCCGCCCCCGGAGCCACCAGATGAACCGTTGGAGCAAGAAATGCCCGATCCTCGTTCGCTGAAGGTCCTGGTCGTCGACGACCAGCAGTCCATGCGCGGCATGGCGCGGCAATGCCTGAAGCGGATCGGCATCGTCCAGGTTTCCCTGGCCGCCACCGGCGACGCGGCGCTGGAGCTGATGCGGAGCCAGCGTTTCGACGTGGTGATTTCGGATCTCAACATGCCCGGCATGAGCGGCCTCGACCTCGCCGCCGCGACCCGGGCGCACCCGGTGCTGAGGTCGATCCCGTTTTTCGTCGCCACCAGCGCGGTCTACTGCGAAGGTCTGGACCGCACCAATATCGACGGGGTGATTCCGAAACCGTTCAGCGTCACGGCGGTGAAGGCGACCCTGGAGTCGGTGATCGGGGCGCTGGTGTAGCAGCGGCGCGGGCGGGTAGGGTGGACATGATTGTCCACCTTCGTTGCCGCAACGGTGGACAATCATGTCCACCCTACCCGCCCAGCACTCCCAGTTGTGACAACGGCTCGCGCAATCCCGGCGGCAGGTTGGGGGGGGCGTCGCCGGATCATGGATCATGGTGTGGCGCCCGGGTTCCGGTCTCCGGGCGCCGAAAGGTGGCAGGCCGCCGGTCAGGCCGCCCGGCGCCGCTCGTGGCGCCGGCGCCGGCGGCGCTTCGGCTTGGCGGCGTCGCCGGG
>JACZTQ010000346.1 GCA_022573605.1 Pseudomonadota bacterium
CCCGCCCAACGCGCGGCGATGATCAACAGGGCGGTGGAATCGCCCCCCCCGAGATCGCGACACCCGGGGTTCCGTCCGGAACCAGACGGTCAAGTTCGGCGAAGACCGCCGCGCCGGTGTCGTCCGCGCCGCTGCCGCCGCCCACGCCTCAGCCGCAGTTCAGCGCGCTCGACTCGGCATCGGCCGCATCGAGGACATCGACCGGCCCGGCCGGGAACTGGTTGCGCACATCGCGCAGGGTCAGGCAGGACGCGTCGAGCTGCCCCAGCCGCCCCAGGGTGACCCCGAGCCGGTACAGGTTCTTCGGCGCGGCGGCGCCGGCCGGGTCGATTTTGTAGCCGTTCAGATAGCTGAGGGCGGCGTTCTGGAAGGCGCCGCGCACGAACTGGCTCTCGCCCAGCCAGTAGAGCGCCTCGCCCTTCAGCGGGCTGCGCGGATAGGCGGTCAGGAAACTGCGCAGCCGGTCCTCGCCCTGATCGAAACGGCCCTGCCTGACGTCCTCGATGGCGCGGTCGAGATCGCCGCGCTCGCTGATCGAGACCTCGGGGCCGGCGGCAACGACGGTCCCGCCGCCGCCGAGCGGCAGCACCGGGGCCAGGATCGAAATGTCGCCCCCCTCCAGCTCGGTGAGCCGGAACTCGATATCGCCGAAGCGCCGGGCGGCATCCTCGGCGACGCCGCGCTGCTCGAAGTCCATCTGCTCGATCCTGCCGGTGAGCTTCCGGATCTCGGCCTCCAGCCGGTCGAGCCGCAGCATGACGTCGCTGCCCGCGCCGCTGGCGCCGCCGCCGCCCGCGGCTGGCGGAGCTTCCCCCAGCCGGGCGCGGATATCGGCAAGCTCGGCGTCGATCACGCCGAGGCGATAGCGCAGGTCATCGTCCGAGCCGGCGCCGGTCCAGAGCTGGGGGTAGGCCGGCCCGGCCAGCGCCAGGACCGCCGCCAGGGCCGCCGAAATCGCCGCCGTCCTGGCCGGGGCGCGAATGCCGGCCCGCCACCAATGTTGCCCGCGCATGCAGTCCTCCTCCCAAAATCGGGCCCAAAATCGGGCCCAAATCGGGCGAACGGACGCGGCGCCCGCCCGCCGGTTGGTCCCTGGAGCGATTTCGAGCAAAGCGCCTTCACTTTGCGACCCGGAAATCGCGGCAAACCTATAAGTCAGGGCATTTTCGGTGGATCATGGATCACCGACAAGGCCCCAACGAGCCCGGATACGCCCCCGATCAGCTGGTCGGCGCACCGGCGACGACGGTCACGCCGCGGCGGTTCTGCGACCAAGCCTGAGGGTCCGAGCCCAGCGCTACGGGGCGCTCCTTGCCGTAGCTGACGGTGCGCAGCCGGCCGCCCCCGACCCCCTGGGCGATCAGGAAGGCGCGGCTCGAGTTGGCCCGCCGGGCGCCCAGCGCCAGGTTGTATTCGCGGGTTCCGCGCTCGTCGGCATGGCCCTCGATGACCGCCGTGGCGCCCGGATTGGCGGCGAACCACTGGGCCTGCTTCGACAGCACAAACTGCGCCTCGGAGGTCAATTCGTGCCGGTCGGTGTCGAAGAACACCCGGTCGCCGACGACGACGTTGAAATACTCGACCGTGTTGGTCGCCTGCGCGCTGTCTCCGGCGCCGCCGGTTACCGACGGATCGACCGCCGAGTCGGTTTCCGAGCATGCCGCCAGCAATGCCGCCGCCCCGAGGATCGCGATGGTAAGTAGTCTCATTCCAGGTTTCTCCTTGCCTGTCTGATAGGCCCGCTCAACGGGCCTGATGTGTGAACCTGTCCCGGCCCTGGTCCGCACTCCGCCCGCAGTATCCATACGGGAGATGATTTTCGCAAGGCCACCCCCGGGGCGGCCACTGGGGCAGCGATACCCCTACTAAAGTGTTTTCCGCCCCGATGGAATCAGGCCGGAGGCTCTATTCCTCAGTTTCCACGCAATTTCCGAGTCGCCAAATGAATTCATTTGGCTAGAAATCGCGCTGCCCTTTGTCCTGTGCGATTTCCGAGTCGCAAAGTGAAGTCACTTTGCTCGAAATCGCGCTAGCGCCGCACCGGCGACCATGCCGGATCCGAGGCCGCGTTCGGGGTCTCGACAATGCGCAGGTTGCGGCCGGTGATATCGATGCTCATCAACTGGGCGCGGCCCATCTGGCCCGGCGATTCGCGAAAGAAGGCGATCACCCGCCCATTGGGCGAGAAGGTCGGCCCCTCGTCGAGGAAGCTCGACGACAACAGCCGCTCGTCGGTGCCGTCGGTGCGCATCACTCCGATATGGAACCGGCCGCTGAGGATCTTGGTAAACGCGATGGTGTCGCCGCGCGGCGACCAGACCGGGGTGCCGTAGTTGCCCTGGCCGAAGCTGATGCGCTGCGCCGGCCCGCCATTCGCCGGCATGATATAGAGTTGCTGGCTGCCGCCGCGATCCGACTCGAAGGCGAGCTGCGAGCCGTCCGGCGAGAACGAGGCCGAGGTGTCGATCGCCGGATTGTTGGTCAGGCGCCGGAGCTGCCGGTCGGCCAGCCGCATCATGAACAGATCGGTGTTGCCACCCTGGCTGAGCGACAGCACCACCTGCGTCCCGTCGGGCGAGAAGCGCGGCGCGAAGGTCATGCCCGGGAAGGCGCCCAGCCGCTCGCGCTGGCCGGTGTCGAGGTTCAGCAGATAGACCTGCGGCTCGCCGGTGTCATAGGAGATGTAGAGCACCGACTGGTCGTTGGGGGAGAAGCGCGGCGTCAGCACCAGCCCGTCGGCGCCCGGCAGATAGCGCAGATTGGCCCCGTCCTGGTCCATGATCGCCAGCCGCTTGCGCCGGTCGCCCTTCGGCCCGGTCTCGTCGACGAAAACGATGCGGCTGTCGAAATAGGGCCCCTCGCCGGTCATCTTGGCATAGATGCCATCGGCGACCTTGTGCGCCACCCGGCGCCAGTCGGCGGGGTCGGAGAGGATCTGCATCCCCTCGAT
>JACZTQ010000053.1 GCA_022573605.1 Pseudomonadota bacterium
CCCCGCTTTCGCGGGGATGACAGGAGGGGGGCGCAAAGCTCCGTCCCGCATTGCCTTGGCCGCGCGAACACCCTACCCCTGCGGAAAACCTGAAGCTCGGGAGAAAACCGATGAGCACCTCCTTCGATGTCATCGTCATCGGCGCCGGGCCGGGCGGCTATGTCGCCGCGATCCGGGCGGCGCAGATGGGCCTGAAGGTCGCCGTGGTCGAGCGCGAGCATCTCGGCGGCATCTGCCTCAACTGGGGCTGCATCCCGACCAAGGCGATGCTGCGCTCGGCCGAGGTCTTCCACCTGATGCACCGGGCCAAGGAGTTCGGGCTCAAGGCGGAGGGCATCGGCTACGACCTCGCTGCGGTGGTCAAGCGCTCGCGCGGGATCGCCAAACAGCTCAACGCCGGCGTCGGCCACCTGCTGAAGAAGAACAAGGTCGCCGTGGTGATGGGCGCGGCCCAAATATCGGCAATGGGCCCGGCCAAGGGCAAGGTTTCGGTCAAGACCGCCAAGGACACCCAGGAACTGACGGCGAAACACATCATCCTCGCCACCGGCGCGCGGGCCCGCGAATTGCCGGGGCTGGAGGCCGACGGCGACCTGGTCTGGACCTACAAGCACGCCCTGACGCCGCCGCGGATGCCCAAGCGCCTGCTGGTGATCGGCTCGGGCGCCATCGGCATCGAGTTCGCCAGCTTCTACAACACGCTCGGCGCCGAGACCGTGGTGGTCGAGGTGCTGGAGCGCATCCTGCCGGTCGAGGACGCGGAGATCTCCGCCCTCGCCAGCAAGGCGTTCAAGGCCCAGGGCATGACCCTGATGGCGGGCGCCATGGTCAAGCGGCTCGACCGCGGCCCGATTAAATCAGGGGGGGGCGAGGTCACGGCCCATATCGAGGTCAAGGGCAAGGTCGAGAAGATGGTGTTCGACACCGTGATCTCGGCCGTCGGCATCGTCGGCAATACCGAGGGGCTGGGGCTGGAGGGTCTCGGGGTCAAGATCGACCGCAGCCATGTGGTGACCGATGCCTACTGCCGCACCGGGGTCGAGGGGCTCTACGCCATCGGCGATGTCGCCGGCCCGCCCTGGCTGGCGCACAAGGCGAGCCACGAGGGCGTCATGGTGGCCGAGTTGATCGCCGGCCGCGAGGTCCACCCGGTGCGGCCCGAGAGCATCGCCGGCTGCACCTATTGCCAGCCCCAGGTCGCCAGCGTCGGCATGACCGAGGCGGCGGCAAAGGCGGCCGGGCGCAAGATCAGGGTCGGGCGCTTCCCCTTCATGGCCAACGGCAAGGCCATCGCGCTGGGCGAGTCCGAGGGGCTGGTGAAGGTGATCTTCGACGCCGCCAGCGGCGAGTTGCTCGGCGCCCACATGATCGGCGCCGAGGTCACCGAGCTGATCCAGGGCTATGTCGTCGGGCGCCAGTTGGAGACCACCGAGGAGGACCTGATGCACACGGTGTTCCCGCACCCGACGCTCAGCGAGATGATGCACGAGGCGGTGCTGGACGCCTATGGCAGGGCGATCCATTTCTAGGGCAGATCACTTCTGCGACAGGGGCTTCACAGAAGCACCCAATTCCATCATTATACTGGCAAATCACCGTTCGGCGCTTCGGCTTCGAATCGATCACCAGGCTGATCGGCCGCAGTGTGCCCTTGAGGAGGAGTTATCGCAATGACGACCAAAATGACAACGCTTGTTCTGCTGGGAGTGCTGGCGTTCGGAGGCTCCGGCTGTATCGCGGTGCTCGCCGGGACGGCGGGCGCCCTGATCGTGGACGAAGGCATCGTCGAGAACGACGGCAAGTTCGATCCGCTGGAAAACACCGAACTCGGCAAGAAGATCTACGAGTGACCCCTGCTTGCGCCGATCCCAACCCAAGTCATGCTCGGGCTTGACCCGGGCATCCAGTCCTTAACCGGTTGATCTAAAGACTGGATTGCCGGGTCAAGCCCGGCAATGACAAGGTTGTGGATGAGTCACGCTTCGCGCGACTTGGAATGAGGCCGGTCAACGCCGAGGCAGGCGCGGGGGCCGGAAACTGAAAAGGGCCGGCGAAACCCCGCCGGCCCGTGAACGCTACGCAACAAGACGCAACTGGCGTCAGAGCACCAGGCGGTAATGCCAGGCGAACTGGCCCGGCGGCGGGGTGCCGTTCGGGCAGAGCCCGAAGTCGCCACCGGCGGTGGCCTCGAGCCGGTCCATGGCCTGGACCGAGATGCCTTCGACGTCGCCCTGGGCGGTGAGCGAGAAATCTCCGCCGACCACCACGCGCAGGCCGCGCACATCGAGCTTCGCCGCGATATGTACCGAAGCCAGGGCATAGATCTCGACCCCGCCGTCGCCGCCGTTGGTGCAGAATTCGCTGGCGCCAAGGCTGGCATCCGAGGACAGACTGATGGTGTCCTGATTGGTTCCGTCCTGGCCATTGCCCAACGCGCTCGAGGCAATCAGAGCGTTTTCGATTGCCGCCGCATGCGATGCCTGGATGTTGCAGTCGGTGATGATCACCACGTTCTTGATCACGACCCCGGACGGAAGCTTGATGAGCTTGTTCGGCGAGGAGCAATTCACCTTGTAGATTTTGTACTCGACGAGGACGTCGGGGAAGGTGCTGTCGGTGACCTCGATGACCGTGCCTTCGGCGATGTTTCCGTCCGTAGTGAGGACGTAACCGGGCATGTACTCGGTGCTGAGAGCTTGCAGGCTCGCCATGATATCGCCGATCGCCATGGCGTCCTTGGGCCAGAGATCGCCCGCCACCATGGCGTCCGCCAACCCGATATTGCTGTCGTAGATGTTCGGCCGGCCATCCATGTCGCCGAGGTCGGGCATGCTGACCGTGACCCCGCGGTCGATCGTGTTCCCGTTGCCCATGCTGACGGCATAGTCCTGCTCGCGGGTGTCGAAGACCTCGTTCTGCCCGTGCAGGCAGATCTCGTTATGAAAACCGTTGCCGCTGGTCACGTCGACCGCGTTGTAGGAAACCAGCCCTCCCCTCAGGCAATCGGGGATATACTTGACCGCGATCGCCTCGACGCTGATGTTCCAGCGATCGACGGGCAGACCCCAGAGACCCAGGATGCGCAGGAAGTTGGTCGCCAGCGGGTTGTTGTTGGCGTCGTCGCGCCGGGTGATGACGCGCGCCGCGTGCGGAGACGCGCCGCCGGTGGAGAAGGTCCGGGTGGCAAAGCTCCAGTCGCCGAGGATCACCTCGGTATCCTTGAGGACATTGCCGTTGACGGCGGGGTCCATGTTGTCGGCCGCATAGGCGAGCGCCTGGTCGATGGCATCGACCTGGTCCGGCAACGACATCACCGCCGCCAGCGCGGAGGCGTCGGCGGTCGCCTGGAGCAGGGTCTGGTTGCGGTAGGCGTCGGTCACATCGACCGCCAGGCCGCCCATGGCGACATAGAGCGAGAACCAGATCAGCGACCAGACGGTGTAACCACCGCTCTCGTCACGGAGAAACTTGTGAAAACGCGTACTCAACACGATTGTCTCCCTTGGTAGATCGATCGGCCGATCCGGTTTGCCGGCACCGGCCGGTGCCTCAGTTCAGCGGCTCCTTGCGCATCGTCACGCTGGCCACCAGCGACTGCCCCAGGATCGGTTCGAAGAAGAACCCGAAGATGGCGGCGCCGTCGAGCCCGATGGCGATGGTGACGTTCATGTCGGCGCTGGTCGTATCCGTGTCGATCACATAGGTCCGGTTGCCGAGAAACAAGTGCGCCGCGGCATAGTCCCGGGCTTCGGCGACGGTGGTGATCTCCCCGGTCGTCATTCGCCGCGTGGTGTCGCGCGCGACACTCCACATTTCCGAATGGGTCAGGTAGATGACGCTGGCGTCGGTCACGAACACCAGCAGGCCCACGAAGATCGGGACCCACAGCACGAACTCGATGGTGACGGCGCCTGTTTCGTCACCGAGAAAAGTAGAAATGCTCCGCATTTGACCAACCTCATATTGCACCGTCTCGCTCCCGGAAAGAAGATTGCCGTGCGAATCGAAATGCAGCCTTAAGTATAGCGTAAAAATATCGTTAACACCAATAAGTAGAGTGACTTTTTCGTCTTGATTGTGGACTATTTCAGGAAAATTGTTCTATTTCAGGGTGATACAGTGGGAGCGTCGGGTCACCGCCGCCGTTTTCAGCCTTGGGCGCGCATCCGCCGATAAAGCACTAAGGAAGAAATCGCGGCGCCGATTCTTGGTGTTTACCATGATGCGCTCTGGATGCGCTCTGTCGGAGTCGCGCGCGTTCGGCGCGGCCAGACTGTATTTCGTTCACGACACCGCTACTGACCATCGATTGTCGAAGCAACCGGGGGCGGGCTGCAATCGCGGTGCTGCCGTTGTCGGCCGATTTGCGGCTGTCAGACAGGTTCCGCGCGCATCACGACCCGCGCCGCCATGGTGCCGCCGACCAGCGTCAATGCGCCGAAATACCCGGCGTCGAACGAGGCGTCGGTCACGCCGAGCGTGATCACCACGGTCATGGTCGACGCCACCGTGTCCTCGGTGGCGACGACGACGTAGCCGGAACCGAAAAGATCGTAGAGCCTGAGCTGCGACTGCGCATAATCCTCGGCCGCGGTCTGGTCCAGCACCCCGGTGACATCGAACACCCCGGTGGTCATGCGCCGCGCGGTGTCGCGCGCCACGTTCCACATCTCGGTGTGAGCCGTGTAGAGGATGCTGGCGTAGCTGATGATGACCAGCAGGGCGCCGATGATCGGCAGCCAGAGCACGAACTCGATGCTCTGGGAGCCCCTGTCGTCACGAAGGAAGGCCACTATGCCACGCATTGGATCACCCCGTTTGCACTCACCCGCTAAAGAACGCGGATCACCTTTCGAATCAAAACTCGCGGATAAGTATATGAGAAAAGAACCGTTTACACCATTAAGGAGAGTATAATTTTAGTCCACATTGTGAACTATTCGAGGAAAATTGTTCCATTTCAGTGCGCTAGCGGGTGGCGGGCGGGCCGCCGGCGCCGGCGCCCGGAATCACCGTTCATCGACCTGAGCCGGCCGCTCGCCGCCCTGCGCACAGACCGGACAACCCGCGCCCCGAAGCGGTCTAACCTGTTCATCCTGTGGAGAAATTGGAGCGGGCGATGAGATTTGAACTCACGACCCTTACCTTGGCAAGGTAATGCTCTACCCCTGAGCTACGCCCGCATCCTTGGGTGGCCGCGCTTATTACAGATTCCCCTGACCCGTGCAAGCCGGAAACCGGGACGCGGCGGCAGCCGCGCTGGTCGGAGTGGCGAGATTCGAACTCACGACCCCTGCCTCCCGAAGACAGTGCTCTACCAAGCTGAGCTACACTCCGAAACCAGCGACGCGGTGTATATCGCCGGGCCGGGTCCTCCGCAAGCGTGTTTTGCCACGGTCCCGGCCGGTTTCGCGCACCCGCCGGTCCGGGCCCTTCGCCGGCCGGGGGACTTGCAGGGAATTTGCGCCGGGACTAATCTCCGGCCGCGATTGGGGCGTAGCCAAGTGGTAAGGCAGCGGCTTTTGGTGCCGCCATGCGCAGGTTCGAATCCTGCCGCCCCAGCCAGCCGGTCCGGGCGCGGTTGTGCGGTTTGCGCCAGGTGCGGAATCTCGCCGGGTTTCCAGGGGATCGCGCTCCATGCCGCTGAAACCGACGCCGCCGAACGGGGTCTCTGCAGGGGCCATCATCGAGGTGTTCAGCCTTTCACATAAAACGACTCTACTCATGTCGAAAACAGGAGGTCCCCGATGAGCGGCAAAAGCCAACTCCGCAGCGCGCGCTGGCTCGACGCGCAGGACCTGCGTGGTTTCGGCCACCGGTCGCGGGCCATGCAGATGGGCTATGGGCCGGAGGACTGGGCCGGGCGGCCGCTGATCGCGATCGTCAACACCTGGTCCGGCATCAATCCCTGCCACGCGCATTTCCGCGAGCGGGCCGAGGACGTCAAGCGCGGCGTGCTCCAGGCGGGCGGATTTCCGATCGAGCTTCCGGCGCTCTCGCTGTCGGAAACTTTCGTCAAGCCGACGACGATGCTGTATCGCAACCTGCTGGCGATGGAGGTCGAGGAACTGCTGCGTTCGCACCCCATCGACGGCGCGGTGCTGATGGGCGGTTGCGACAAGACCACCCCCGGGCTGCTGCTTGGCGCGACCAGTGCCGGGCTGCCGGCGATCTATCTGCCGGCCGGCCCGATGCTGCGCGGCAACTGGCGGGGACGCGCGCTGGGTTCGGGTTCCGACGTCTGGAAATACTGGGACGAGAAACGCGCCGGGAACATCTCCGACCAGGACTGGAGCGAAATCGAGGGCGGCGTGGCGCGCTCCCATGGCCATTGCATGACCATGGGCACCGCCAGCACCATGACCGCCTGCGCCGAGGCGATGGGCATGACATTGCCGGGCGCCTCATCGATCCCGGCCGCCGATTCCAACCACATCCGCATGTCCGCCGCGACCGGGCGGCGCATTGTCGAGATGGTGCGCGAGGACCTGCGGCCGGCCGCGATCCTCACCCGGCCGGCGTTCGAGAACGCCATTGCCGTGGCGATGGCCATGGGCTGCTCGACCAACGCGATCATCCATCTCGTCGCCCAGGGCCGGCGCGCCGGGCACGACATCGGGCTGGACGACTTCGAGCGGGTCAGCAGGCGGATTCCGGTGATCGCCAATGTCCGGCCCTCGGGCGACACCTACCTCATGGAGGACTTCTACTACGCCGGCGGGCTGCCGGCGCTGATGGCCAATATCAAGGGCCATCTCGACCTCGCCGCCCGGACGGTTTCCGGCCGAACCCTGGGCGAGGACATCGCCGACGCCCGGGTCTGGAACGACGATGTCATCCGCGGCATCGACAACCCGGTCTATGGCGAAGGCGCGCTCGCCGTGCTGCGCGGCAATCTCGCCCCCGACGGCTGCGTCATCAAACCCTCGGCCTGCGCGGCGAAATTCCTCAAGCACCGCGGCCCGGCGCTGGTCTTCGACAGTTGCGCCGAGATCAAGGCGAGGATCGACGACGACGATCTCGAGGTCAGCGAGGACACCGTCCTGGTGATGCGCAACGCCGGCCCCCGGGGCGGGCCGGGGATGCCGGAATGGGGGATGCTGCCGATCCCGCAAAAGCTGTTGCGCCAGGGCGTGCGCGACATGCTGCGGATCTCGGACGCCCGCATGAGCGGCACCAGCTACGGCGCCTGCATTCTTCACGTCGCCCCCGAGGCCGCCATCGGCGGGCCGCTGGCACTGGTCCGGACCGGCGACGTGATCTCGGTCGATGTCGCGGCGCGGCGGATCGAGATGGAGGTTGCGGAGGAGGAACTCGCGCGGCGCCGCGCCGCCTGGACTCCAACCGAGCCGCATTTCGGGCGCGGTTACGGCTGGATCTTCGACCGGCATATCCTGCAAGCCGACAAGGGGTGCGATTTCGACTTCCTGGAAACCGCCTTCGGCCCCGGCCCGGACGAGCCGGCGATCCTCTGACGCCTGATCGGTCATTGGCTGGCCCCGATTGCGCCGTCGACATAGACGAACTGCCCGGTGATGGCGCTGCCCGATCGGAAGGTCGAGCCCGAAATTTCGCCGTCGGTCCGGGTCGGTTTCAAGGCTCAAGACCAGCAGCGCATTCGACTGCGTTCGCTCCGGTTCGCGTTAAGTTCCCCCACCTCATCCCGCATGGTGAAAACCAGCGCCGGTTTGACGGCGCGCAACCTAGACAAAACGCCTCACCTCTCTATTCTCCCGAGCAGGCCGGTGGAGCCTGGATTGCGAGGAGAGGTGTTGACCGGCACGACAGGGAGGAATTGTCCAATGTTTAAATTTGCCTCAATCGCGGTTGCGGCCGCATTGATGATGGCAGGTGCTTCGGCACAGGCCGATGTGAAGAAGATCAGGCTGGAGCCCTTTGTCTCCGGACTCAACGCGCCCCTTGCGATGGTGCAGCCACCCGGCGACAGCCGCATGTTCGTCGTTGAGCAGTGGGGCCGGATACTGATCATCGAGGATGGCGAGTTGAACGGCACGCCGTTTCTCGACATCCGCAACCTGGTCATCGACCGGTACCCGGATTTCGACGAGCGCGGCCTGCTGGGCCTCGCCTTCCACCCGGATTTCGCCAACAATGGCAAGTTCTATGTGTCCTATTCCACCCAGACCGATTGGAAAGGGAGTCGGGCGAAATTGTTCTGGTGGGACCACAGCAACGTGGTCGCCGAGTACACCGTCTCGGCCGACGATCCGGATGAGGCCGACCCGAACTCGGGCCGCGTCATCTCGACCATCCCCTGGCCGCAGTTCAACCACAACGGTCACTGGCTCGGCTTCGGCCCGGACGGGATGCTCTATATCTCCACCGGTGACGGCGGCTACGCCAACGACTGGGGCATCGGCCACAACCCGGAGATCGGCAACGGGCAGGACATGCTCGACCTGCACGGCAAGATCCTGCGGGTCGATCCGGCCACCGGCGAGGCCGCCGCAGGCAACCCGCATATCGGCGACGACGATTACGACCCGAAGATCTGGGCGTCGGGTTTGCGCAACCCGTGGCGGTGCTCGTTCGACATCGGCGGCGACAACGAGCTTTTCTGCGCCGATGTGCAGCAGAACAGCTTCGAGGAGGTCGATATCATCGTCGCCGGCGCCAACTACGGCTGGCGCGTGGTTGAGGGAACGCACTGCTTCGACTTCCTGAACCCCAACGACCATCCGGCGAGCTGCGGCGACCAGTCGAGCTTCACGGCGCCGATCCTGGAGCACAACAACTGCAAAGCGCAGCCCGAAGGCTGCCTTGGCACCTCGGTAACCGGCGGCTATGTCTATCGCGGGGCGCATTCCGACTGGGACGGCACCTATATCTACGGCGACTGGTCGAAGCAGTTCGGCGTGATGGACGGCATGGTCCTGATGGGCACCAGGAACGATGACGGCACCTGGAAGCGCCACGAGACCGAGATCGTCAACATGGACGGCAACACGCCTTACATCCTCGCCTTCGCGCAGGACGAGGCGGGCGAGGTCTATGCGCTGACCTCGCTCACCACCGGCCCCGTCGGCAGCCTGGACACGATCTACCGGGTCGTGCCCGCGAACTGATCCGCCGCAGGGAGCGGACGAACGAATCCGCGCCGTCCCTTCGGGGGCGGTGCTTCAGGTTGTGGACAATCGAGAGAGACCGGGAATGATGAAACGCATCTGCGCCGCGGCCCTGTTGGGCATGTTCGCCATCGGGTCCGGCGCGACCGCGAGCGCGGCCGGGCTGACCGAGGAAAGGGTGCGCGAGATCGCCGCCGAAGTGGCCGCCGAGGTGGCCGCCAAAGTGGCCGAACAGGTCGCCCGCGAAGTGGCCGAGGAGGTTGCCGCCAGGATTGCCGAAGAATATCTCGAGGACAATGCGGGCGAGGACATCGAGCTGGTGTTCACCCCCGAATTTCTTGCCGACCCGGAACATATCGCCGCCGGCAAGGAGATCTGGATGGGGCAATGCACCCTTTGCCACGGGGCGAAGTCCTATCCCGGCAAGGCGCCGAAGCTGAAGCCGAAACGCTACACGCCGAATTTCGTCTATGACCGGATCACCAACGGTTTCCGCAAGATGCCCCCCTGGCGGGATGTCTATGACGAGGAGGAACGGATGGATCTGGTCGCCTGGGTTCTGAGCCGGAAGTTCTCGCCGTGACCGGCGCTCCCCGCACTCAGCCCCGCCGCGCGCGCAGCACCGTGAGGCCGGCGATCAGCATGGCGGCGGTGACGATCATCATGCCCATGCCCTCGCGCGCGGTCTCGGTCTGCCACCACACGTCCTGCATCCACCAGTCGGGCGTTGCCGGCCAGTAATAGGTGACGCCGCCAAACGAGGCGGCGAGAAAGAGAGCGAAGACCTGCGCCAACCGGCGCGAGGCGAACACGCCGGGGCGATAGGCGGCCAGGCCGGTGAAAACCGCGCCGATACCGTAGATCAGGACCCAAAGCAGGACATCGGGGTCGTTGTACTGGACCGCGGTGAAGAGGATGAGAAGCAAGCAGAGCACGCCGTTGACGATGCGCATGTCGGGTCTCCGTTCCGGTTTTCGGCTATCGCGACCGCGCCCAGTCTAGAAGCGAATTGCCTGCTCGCCAAAGCAAATCGGAGATGCGATGTACGCCGAGAAAGCGATAATCGGGGAGACCGGAAAGCTTGGCGCCGGCGCGGCGACCCGGCTCTACTGGCAGCGGTTTTCGGTGCCGTTCGAGTATCCGGTCGCCTTCACCCGTCACCTGTTCGCGCCCGAAAATACTCTGCTGGCCGATGTGGTGGTGCTGCGCGAGGCCGAAAAGCGGCACAAGTGCCTGGTCTATGTCGATGACGGGCTGGCCGCGGCCCGGCCCGGCCTGATCCCCGCGATCGTCGCCTATTTCGACGCCCACGCGGCGCGGATGGAGTTGTTGGAGGCGCCTCATCTGGCGCCCGGCGGTGAGCGGATCAAGTGCGAGCTGACCCATATCGAGGCGGTTCAGGACACCATCCACCGGCTCGGCGTGGACCGGCATTCGTTCGTCATCGCGGTCGGCGGCGGGGCGGTGCTGGACGCGGTCGGGCTGGCGGCGGCGACGGCGCATCGCGGGGTGCGTCACATCCGGGCGCCCTCCACCGTGTTGTCGCAGAACGACAGCGGGGTCGGGGTCAAGAACGCGGTCAACCTGAACGGGGTGAAGAACTTCATCGGCGCCTTCGCCCCGCCCTGGGCGGTGCTGAACGATTTCGAGCTTCTGGGCAGCCTGGCGCCGCGCGACCGGCGGGCCGGGATCGCCGAGGCGATCAAGGTGGCGCTGATCCGGGACGGGGATTTCTTCGCCTGGCTGGAGGCGAACGCCGACCGCCTGGCCACTTTCGAGCCGGCGGCCGAGGAGCAGATGATCCGCCGTTCGGCGGAGTTGCACATGCGCCAGATCGCCCATGGCGGCGACCCGTTCGAACTCGGCTCGGCCCGCCCGCTCGATTTCGGCCACTGGTCGGCGCACCGGCTCGAGGGGCTGACCCACAACCATCTGAGCCACGGCGAGGCGGTGGCGATCGGGGTGGCGCTGGATGCGCGCTATTCGGTGCTGAGCGGGCTGTTGGCCGAGGGCGAGGAAGTGCGGGTGGCGGCGCTGCTGGAGCATCTGGGCCTGCGCCTCTGGCATCCGGCGCTGGTCAGGTCCGGCGCCGGCGGGGCGCCGGCGATCCTGACCGGTCTGCGCGAATTCCGCGAGCATCTGGGGGGCGAGCTAACGGTCACCCTGCTCGCGCGCATCGGCGAGGGCGTCGAGGTGCACGCGATGGACCATGCGCTGGTGATGCAGTCGATCGACTGGTTGCGGGCGCGCGAGGGCGGCTGAGTGCGCACCCCGGACGGGCGCGGCTGGCTCACCTACTGCCTGAACATCCATCCGGCGGAAAGCTGGGCGGCGGTGCGCGCCGCGCTTCTGGGTCCGACCCGGGCGATCAAGGCCAGGGTCTGCGCGGATGCACCCTTCGCGGTCGGGCTGCGTTTCTCGGCCGAGACCGTGCGCGACCTTGCCGAGCCCGCGGCGCGCGCCGACCTGGTGCGGATTCTGGCGGAGGAAGACTACCGCGCCGTCACCGTCAACGGCTTTCCCTACGGCCCGTTCCACGACACGCGGGTCAAGCAGGACGTGTATCGGCCCGACTGGCGCAGCGCCGAGCGCCTCGCCTACACCAATGCGCTGGCCGATCTGATGGCCGCGATCGCGCCCGACGGCGAGCCCGTCAGCCTCAGCACCGTGCCCGGCGCGTTCAAGGCGCTGGGCGCCGGGGCGGAGGCGGAGATCGCCGCGAACTACCTGCGCGCCGCCGCCCATTGCGCCCGGCTGCGCGACCGCACCGGGGTCGAGGTCGCCATCGCCATCGAGCCGGAGCCCTGTTGCTTTCTGGAGACGGTGGCGGAATCGGTGGCCTTTTTCGAGGCCTATCTGTTCTGGGACCGGGCGGTGGGAGTGATGGCCGATCTCGCCGGGCTGAGCCGGGGCGAGGCGGCCGCCGCCCTGCCCCGGCATCTTGGCCTCTGCTATGATGTGTGCCACGCCGCCGTGGAGTTTGAAGACCCCGCCGCCAGCCTTGCGGCGCTGGCTGCTGCCGGGGTTCCGATCCACAAGCTGCAACTCAGTTCGGCGTTGCGGATCGCACGGGTCGATGCGCACGCGCGGGCGGCGCTGGCCGCCTTCGACGAGCCGACCTATCTGCATCAGGTGGTGGCGCGGCGCGGCGCAGACCTCGCCCGTGTCTCCGACCTGCCCGAGGCGCTGGGGCGCGGGGCGGCGGCGGATGGCGAGGAATGGCGGGTGCATTTCCATCTGCCTATCTTCGTGCGCGAGTTGCCCGATTTCGACACCACGCAGGATTTCCTCGCCGAGGTGCTGGCGCTGCACCGGGCGGCGCCGATCTCGCCTCATCTGGAGGTCGAGACCTATACTTGGGGCGTGCTGCCCGAGGCACTGACCCGCGATGGCCTGGAAGCCGCCGTGACGCGCGAGATCGATTGGGTGAAGGATCGGCTGACGTGAACTGGCGCACATGGTTGAAGCTGGGGCGGGTATCGAATCTGCCCACGGTCTGGTCCAACGGGCTGGCGGGTTGGGCGCTGTCCGGCGCGGCGCTGCCGATGTCCGGGGCCTGCGACTTGGCCCTTCTCCTCCTCGCTCTGTCGCTTTTCTACGTGGCGGGCATGTATCTGAATGACGCCTTCGACGCGCGCATCGATGCGCGCGAGCGGGCGGAACGGCCGATTCCCCTGGGCGAGGCCGGGCGGGGGACGGTTTTCGCCCTCGGTTTCGCCATGCTTGCCCTCGGCGCGCTGATTGCCTTCGCGCTGGGCGCGGGGGTGGGGCTGGCTGGACTGGCGCT
This sequence comes from Pseudomonadota bacterium, assembly GCA_022573605.1. Lineage (GTDB taxonomy): Bacteria > Pseudomonadota > Alphaproteobacteria > Rhodobacterales > Rhodobacteraceae > Thermohalobaculum. The sequence goes on from JACZTQ010000053.1 coordinate 12,874, forward strand.
GGCCGGGATGGTGGTGCTCTATGACTGGCTGCACAAGCGCACCGTGCTCAGCCCGTTGATCATGGGCGCCTGCCGGCTGCTGACCTATGTGACGGCGGCCTTCGCCGCAGGCGGGCTGACCGGGGCGCTCTGGGTAGGAGCGGCCGGACTGTTCTGCCATGTGGTCGGGCTGACCTACGCCGCGAAACAGGAAGCCTATGACCGCATCGGCGCCGCCTGGCCGCTGGCGGTGATGGCGGTTCCAGTGGTGATCGGGGCGACGATGCGGGAGGGCACGGTCGCGGCGCTGCTGTTCGGTGATACCCGTATCACGTAACCCGAACTGGTGTTCCCATGTATCTAACTCTCGGGTGGTTTCTGGGAATATATCGAGCCATATTTCATCAATGAACGTTTTAACGTCCGAACCAGTACCCGAAAGACCTTCAAAAAACTGTCGAAGTTTTTTATCTACAGTAATACGCCATGCACGGGCGTTAGGTAATAAATGTTTGAATATGTGTAAGAACATCATACAAAGGTTACCGTGGCCGCTTTCGATTTCTCACCTATACCTAATGCAAAAAGTTCGATATTTACACCGTTTTGTGTGACAATTACCGAACTAAAAATCCCACCAGCAGCACTAACTATATCATCCACTACACCACCTACCGCGCTGCGGGTAATACGATCCCGTCTTGGTAAAATAGACAGTCCATCTATAAAAGGCTCCCTATTGAAAAAATATTCTTCAACAGAATCAGTAATAGTTGATTGAACTTGCGCTAAATTATCTACGATAAGACCTGTAACGCGAACATCGAACCCAG
>JACZTQ010000347.1 GCA_022573605.1 Pseudomonadota bacterium
CTCTTGCTCAAGTTCCGGCTCGGGCACGACGGATGTCGCCCTCGCGTGAATAGCCGCGATCGGCTCGGCGGCCTCGACGTCATACAACACGCCCAGGATTTCCGTCTCGTCCTCGCTCAGTTCGTTCACCGCGTAGACCAGACCCAATCGTGCGTGCAGCGCTCGGAACGTCGCCAGCACGCCGGCGGGATCCACCGGTCCGCCTCCGACCGATGAAGGACCGATGGGGAACACCTCACTGACGGCCATCTGATCGTTGACGGCCAGGTTCCATTGCAGAAACTCACTGCGCGGGTCGGCGAAGAGGATCGGTCTGGCGCCGAGCATGTGCGTCTCGTCCTCGGCCACGGCGACGCGCGTGACCGCCAGCGATGCCGGGAAAAGACCCCGGGTGGGGTGTCGATCCGAAACCACGTATCCCTTGGCCGGCATGGGTACCGGCTGTATGGCGATGTCGCCCCATAAAACGCGCGGGGCGGGCGTCCAAACGGTGGCCGGCTTGAGCGAGCAGCCCGCGGCCACAACCACCAGCGCCGCTACGCATCCGCATCTGCTGAGTTTGCGATCCGAAAACCCATTCACGCCGTGTACTCCGCTGCACGCCGTCCGCCCGACCGACAGGGACGGTATTCACTGCGGATATCGGGCGATGACGGGCGCGACTGGTCCAAAAAACCACAGGTACCAGCCCTTGGAAAGGCACCGTCCGCGGAGTCTGATGCCTCGCCGATCGATCGGCCGCCGCCGACCTGCAGCAGCCGCAGGCTCTGCGACGCGGCCATGTCGGAGAGCGCCAGGTGCATCTCGATCTGGATCGCCGCCGCGACCTTGTTGTCGAGCGCGTTGATCTCGGCGGCGATGCCGGGCAGGCCATAGACCTCGCGGGCGATGATGAAGGCACGCACGATCTCCGCCACCGGGGCCCCGGTCTCCTCGCGCAGCCGGTTGTAGAGCGACGGCCCGGCCTCGTTGACGAAGGCGTTGGCGGCGACGGTGGCGATGATCTCGCGCCGCAGCCGGTGGCCCTGGAGCGCCGCCTTGTATTTGACCCGCAGCGGCCCCGGCATGTAGTCGATCAGCAACCGCTCCATATAAGGATCGTCGGGCACCTCCGATCGGGTCAGCTCCGAGAACACGGTGATCTTGGCGTAAGCCACCAGCACGGAGATTTCCGGCCGGGTCAGGCCGCGCCCGGCTTTGCGGCGCTCGCCCAGCTCCTCGTCATTGGGCAGCAGCTCGACCTCGCGATCGAGCAGATCCTCGGCTTCCAGCGCGCGCATGAAGCGGGCGTGATCCTCCAGCAGCGCCGGCGCCCGCGCCTCGACCAGCGAGATCGCCAGGGTCTGGTTGTAGTTGGTCTTCAGCACCAGTTCGCCGACCTCGTCGGTCATGCTGGCCAGCAGGGTGTTGCGCTGTTTGCCGGTCATGTCGCCGGCGCCGACGACAGCGCCCAGCGCGATCTTGATATTGACCTCGTGGTCGGAACAGTCGACCCCGGCCGAGTTATCGACCGCGTCGCTGTTCAGCTTCATCCCGCGGGCGGAAAGCTCGATCCGGCCAAGCTGGGTCACGCCCAGATTGGCGCCCTCGCCCATCACCCGGGCGCGCACCTCGGGGGCATCGACGCGGATGGCGTCGTTGGCGCGATCGCCGGCGTCGGCGTGGCTCTCCGAGGAGGCCTTGATGTAGGAACCGATGCCGCCGAACCACAACAGGTCGGTCGGCGCCTTCAGCAGCGCCTTCATCAGCTCGAAGGGCGTCACCCGGGCGGCCTTCAGACCGGTCAGCGCCTTGATCTCCGGGCTCAGTGTGATCGACTTGGCCGAGCGCGGGAAGATGCCGCCGCCCTTCGAGATCAGCTTGGTGTCGTAGTCCTGCCAGCTCGAGCGCGCCAGGGCGAACATGCGCTTGCGCTCGGCATGGCTCTTCGCCGGGTCGGGGTCCGGATCGATGAAGATGTCGCGGTGGTCGAAGGCGGCGACCAGCTTGATCCGGTCCGAGAGCAACATGCCGTTGCCGAACACATCGCCCGACATGTCGCCGCAGCCGATCACCGTGAAGGGCTCGCTCTGGGTGTCGTGGCCAAGCTCGCGGAAGTGGCGCTTGACCGCCTCCCAGGCGCCCCTGGCGGTGATGCCCATGGCCTTGTGGTCGTAGCCGTTCGAGCCGCCCGAGGCGAAGGCGTCGCCGAGCCAGAAGCCGTATTCGGCGGCAACCGCGTTGGCGATGTCGGAGAATGTCGCCGTGCCCTTGTCGGCGGCGACCACCAGATAGGGGTCGTCGCCGTCGCGCCGGATCACCGACTCGGCGGCACCACCTTGTCGCCGTCCAGATTGTCGGTGATGTCGAGCAGCCCCGACAGGAAGGTCTTGTAGCAGCGGATCGCCTCGGCCACGACCGCGTCGCGGCTGCCGCCGGCGGGCAGGGTCTTGGGCAGGAAGCCGCCCTTCGAGCCGACCGGCACGATGACCGCGTTCTTGACCTGCTGGGCCTTGACCAGGCCCAGCACCTCGGTGCGGTAGTCCTCCTTGCGGTCCGACCAGCGCAGGCCGCCCCGCGCCACCGGGCCGCCGCGCAGATGCACGCCCTCGATCCAGGTCGAATAGACGAAGATCTCGCGCCAGGGCCGGGGCAATGGCAGGTCGTCGAGCTGCGCGCAGTCGAACTTGAACGAGACATAGATCTTCGGCTGGCCGTCGGCGCCGGGCTGGTAGTTGTTGGTGCGCAGCGTTGCCTGGATGGCGTTGTGGAACCGGCGCAGGATGCGGTCCACATCCAGGCTGGCGACCGCTTCGAGCGCCGTCTCGATGTCGCCCGAGATGCGTGCCGCCTCGGCCTCGCGGGCCTCGGCATCACCGCCGGTGGCGGGATCGAACATGGCGTGGAACAGCGCCACCAGGGAGCGGGCGATGCCGGGGTTATCGGCCAGCGCGTCCTCCAT
>JACZTQ010000348.1 GCA_022573605.1 Pseudomonadota bacterium
GGCCCGCTCCGCCGCCAGGTCGATGGCCTGCCCGCCGACCATCCCGGCGTGCCCCGAGGCCTGCGCCAGCCGCAGCACCAGGCGCGCCCGCACGGCGCCGTCGGCATGGGTCGCCGGATCGGCCAGGATCTCGAAGGCGAGGGTCTGCAAGGCGTCGCCCGCCAGCACCGCGGTGGCCTCGTCCCAGACCTTGTGCACGGTGGGCTTGCCGCGCCGCAGGTCGTCGTCGTCCATGCAGGGCAGGTCGTCATGGACCAGGCTGTAGGCATGAAGGCATTCCACCGCCGCCGCCACCCGCTCGGCGCCCGGTCCTTCGGCCCCGAACAGCCCCGCCACCTCCAGCACCAGGAAGGCGCGCAACCGCTTGCCGCCGTCGAGCACCGCATGGCGCATCGCCGCCGCCAGCTCCGCCTCGCCCCGCTCGCCCGCCGCCGGCAGGCAGCTCTCCAGCATCCGCTCCGCCCGGCCGGCGGCGGCGGACAACGCCTCGCCGAAACCCGCCTCCCTGGTATCCATGCGCGCCCCCCGGCCCGCCGGTCAGTTGTTGTCGAAGATGTCCGGCAGCGCCTCGGCGCCGCCCTTGTCACCCGCAACCTCCGAGCGGCGCCGTTGCAGATAGATCGAGCGCAGCGAAATATAGGGATCTTCGCTCTCGTAGAGCACCTCGTCGATCAGGTCGCCATTGGCGTCGCGGTCGTGGATCACCTCGCCCACCACCAGCGCGATCCCGGTCTCGGGCGATATGCCTGGAGCCACCAGACCCAGATAAGTGGTCGGGCTGAGCGCAATATCGACCAGGCCGCCGAAGGCGTCGCGGGTCGTGATCGGGCCGACCACGGGTAGCATCCAGTAGGTGCCCTCGCCGACCCCGTGCCTGCCCAGGGTGATGCCGAAATCGGTGTCGTCCTTGGGCAGCCCGAACTCGGTTGCCGGGTCGAGCAGGCCCCCGGCCCCCAGCACGGTGTTGATGGTGAACCGCCCCAGCGTTTCCAGCGCCGGGTCGATCTCGCCCTGCATCAGGTAGTTGACGAAGTCCGCCGGCAGGTCGAGATGATTGAAGCCGTTGCCGAGCAGATGCTTGATCAGTGCCGGGGTGACGGCGTCGTAGCCCTGCGCCACCGGCCGCAGCACGTTGCGGTCCAGCGCCAGGTTGAAGTCGAGCATCTTGCGGTTGAAGCCCTCATGGGGATCGGTCGCCGACAGCTCCGCCCGCGGATCGGCCGTGGCGCAGGCGGCGACGGACAGAATCGCGCCAAGCGCCAGGCCGCGCCGAATCGCGTTGGTCAACGTCATGCAGCAACTCCCTAAACTGCCTAACCCGCCGGTATCCGGGCAGGATTGACATTCGCATCCATCATCCCGCCCATTGGCAATGAAGCGATTAACGAGTCAAACTAGCCCGGCGGCCCGGTCGCCTCAAGCGACTTGGCGGCAATTTGATCGCAGTTGAACTGGAATGGAGGCCCACTTGCAACAGCATGAGCCGGATCCTCCGCGACAGCGAGCCGGAAATGCGATCGGCGCCTGGGTTGCGGTGGTCACGGCACGGCCGGGCCGGGTGCTGGGGCTTGTGGCGCTGCTCGTCCTGCTGGCAATGGCCGCCGCCTCGCGCCTCGGCGTCGATACCGATTCGAGCCGGATGCTGTCGCCGGAATTGCCCTTCCAGCAGCGCGCGATTGCGCTGAACGCCGCCTTTCCGGCGCTGAAGAATACGCTGGTGGTGGTTGTTCGCGCCGACTCGGGCGATGCCGCCACCGATTCCGTGGATGCCGCCGTGGCGGCGCTGGCGCGCACCCTGAGCGCGCGCGACGACGCCTTCGACTGGGTCTTCGCGCCCTCCGCCGATCCCTACCTGGTGGCCCACGGGCTGCTCTATCTCGACCGCGACGAGCTTGACGCGCGCCTCGCCCGGCTGGGCAAATCGGCCAACCTGCTGGCCAACCTGCGCGCCGATCAAAGCTTCACCGGGTTCCTCCACGCGCTCGATTCGGCGACCGGACTGGCCGCGCGGGCGGACGGCGACACCGCCGCGCTGGAGCCGCTCTATGGCGAGGCCGCCGCCGTGCTCGCCGCCGAGGGCCGGGGGCGCGTCCGGCCCTTCGGCTGGACCTCGGCGCTGGCGGATTCGGGCTCGGATTCGGGCGCCGCTCCGGTGTTGCGCCTGATCACCCTGGGGCCGAAGCTCGATTTTGCCGCCCTCAACCCGGCGAAGGCGGCCCTCGCGGCGGTGCGCGAAGCGATCGCCGGGCTCGACCCGGAGCTCGCGCAAGTGGTCGAGGTCGGCGTCACCGGCGAGCCGGCGCTGCGGGCCGAGGAGTTGCACAGCGTCGCCAGCCGTCTCGGCCTTTCCCTCGCCCTGTCGCTGCTTTTCGTCGCCATCCTGTTGCGCCTGGCGCTCGGCTCCATCGCCCGCGCCGGGCTGGCGTTTGGCGCGCTCTTGGTCACGCTGGTCCTGACGGCGGGGTTCGCGGCGCTGGCGGTCGGGGCGCTGAACCTGATCTCGATCGCTTTTGTCGTGCTGATGGTCGGGCTGGGGATCGATTTCGCCATCCACTTCATCGCCCATTTCGACGAACATGCGGTCTCGGCCCCGGATCGGCGCACCGCGCTGATCGGCTCGGCGAGGGCCATCGGGGCCGCCCTGGTGCTCAGCGCGGCGACCACCTCGCTGGCCTTTTTCGCCTTTGCCACCACCGATTTCGCCGGCATGGCGCAGCTTGGGCTGATCGGCGGCGCCGGCGTGCTGATCGCACTGGCGGTGACGCTGACCGTGCTCCCGGCCGCGATCGCGCTCTGGCCCCGGTTCGCCGCCGGGCCGCCGCCCCGGCCGCTCCGGCAACCACCCCTCGCCATTCGCCGGGTGCTGGTCTGGCTGGCGCTGGGGGCCGGGCTGGCCGGGTTGGCGCTGGCGCCGCAGTCGCGCTTCGACGCCGCCCC
>JACZTQ010000349.1 GCA_022573605.1 Pseudomonadota bacterium
CGACCGCGGTCACCGGCGAGCCGTCGGACTTGAGCTCGACCGGGGGATGCGCGATCTGCTCCCGCACCGTGGCGCCGGCGAGGGCGGCCAGGTCCTCGGCGAAGGCCCTGAATTCACCGGGTTGGCGCGCGGATCTGGTCTGGCTCACGTGGTTCTCCCGGGTTCGGCGGCGCGGCTCCAGGCCACCGATCTACATCGCCGCCGATTCGACAAGGGCGGAGCCGGAAAACCGGCCGGATAATGCTGGCGGGCCGCTGCGATGACCCATGGCGCGCCGCGCAGGCGCGGGGTCACGGCGGGACCCGCTCCCATTCGACCTCGACGGCGACATCGGCCGAGCGGAACAGGTTCATCACCGGGCAGCGGAACTCGACGTTCCTGGCCAGCCGGGCGAGGCGTTCCTCGGTCTCGCCGGTATGGACGCGGATGCGCAGCCCGACCCAGTTGAAATAGGGCCGCACCCCCGCCACCCCGCGCGAGCCGCGCCGGTCGACCTCGCCGTCGGCCTCCAGATCGACGCCGCTGTAGGCGAAATTCATCGCCCCGGCGCAGCGGTTGATGATCACGCCCTCGCAGCCGAGCAGCGCGGCGAGCGTCATCTCCAGCGGGGTCGGCCCGGTGTCGGTCTCTTTCTCGTCGGTGACCAGGACGTGGTCGCGCACGGTGATCACGGTGCGGGGCGCGGCCTCGTTGCGGGCGCCGACCCGGCGGATGCCGATGGCGCTCTTTGCCGGATCGATGCCGGGGGGCAACAGGTCGGGGTCGCTCATGCGCTCAGCTCCAGAATGTCGAGGCCGTCGATCCGGTCGAGCAGGTAGATCAGCCCCCGGTGATCCAGGTCCACGTCGTTCGACTGCGGCGCCGGGCCGTCGGGGCCAGGATCGGGGATATAGTGGGCGACCTCGACCGGCAGATGCGGGTCGGCCAGATCGACCACCCGCAGCCCGCCGGCGAACCAGGTCAGGTAGACCAGCGTGGTGTCGAGCTTCTCGCGATACTGGTGGGCGCCGAAACGGACCCCGGGAAGGCCGGCCCAGGGGCTCTCGAGCTCGCCGACGGCGAAGGCGGAGACGGTGCGGATATCGCCGAGGTCGGTCACGTCGAGCACCCAGAGGAAACCGTGCAGGCGGCCCTCGACGTGGTCGTGCTCCTCGTCGATGGCGATGGCGTAGCGCCGCCCGCCGATGCGCTGTTCCAGCGGCATGACGGTGTGGGTGGGCTCGGGGATCGCGGCCGGGAAGGCGTGGGCGCCGATCTCGCGCGGGGCGGCGATGTCGCCGATATCGAGAACCCGGAAGCCGCCCTGCCAGACCGCCGCCCACAACTCGTCGCCGCGGCGCATGGCGTGGTGGAGCCGGTGGGTGTAGCCCTCCCAGGAGGGCGTCTCGCCGCCCGCGAGGTGCTGGCCCGGAAGATGCCAGCGCGACACCTCTTCCGGGTTCGACGGATCGGAAATATCGTATATAACCAGGATATTGCCGATATAACCTGACATTTCGGTCGAGATGTAGGCGTAATGCTCGTCCATGTCGAAGCGGTGCACCCCGAAGCCGTGCGTTTTCACATATGACAGCAGCTTTGGCGCGGTCTTGTCGGCGATGTCCCAGACCCGGAAGCCGCCGCTCTCGTAGCCCCGGGCGTGCGCCGCCTCCAGCTCCGGGATATCCGCCGCCCGGACCCCGATCCGCTCGGCGACCGCGGCATCGCCGGCGCCCGGCCCAAGCTCGTCGCGGATTGCGGCGAGGCGCCCGCCCTGGTGCAGGAAATGGCGGCGGTCCTGCTCGACATTGGTGATCATGATGTCGCCCGCGACCCGGACCTTGTGGGTATGCGACCAGCGGTCGGGCGGCGCCAGATGGGAGACCACACGGGGCGCCGCCGGGTCGGCGATATCGATGATCGAGGTGCCCATCGGCGGCTTCATGTGGCCGACATAGGCATAATCGCCCTGGACCACGATCTGCCCGCCGCCGGCAATGTCGAGATGCCCGAGCCGGCGGATATTGCGCGCCAGCCGGTATTCGATCTCGCGTTTCATGACCGTGCCGCCTCGCGCCGCGCCTTGCGCCGGGCGAGCCAGATCGGCAGCACGATCGAGAGCACCAGCAGCAGCCACAGTGTGTTGCCGATATTGGAGGAGAACAGCACCATGATGTCGCCTTCCGATTTCTTCAGGGCGCGGAGGAAATAGATCTCCAGCAGGGGACCGAGAATCACCCCGATCAGGATCGCCGCGACATGATAGCCGGTGCGCCGGGCGATGTAGCCGATGACGCCGAAGCCGAGCGCCAGGTACATGTCGAACATGTACTCGCGCGGCACGAAGGCGCCGACCAGGGTGAACGAGACGATCATCGGCGCGAGATAGAGGGTCGGGACCATCGTCACCCGGCTCATGTAGCGGCTCATCGGCAGGATGGTCAGGAACATCGCCAGGTAGGTCACCGCCATCGCCATGAACATGCCGTAGCCGATCTCGGGCTGGTCCTCGAACAGCGAGGGGCCGAAATTGATGCCGTGATACTGCATCACCACCAGCATGATGGCGGCCGTGGCGCCGCCCGGGATGCCGATCACCAGCAGCGGCACCAGGGTGCCGGAGGTGACGCCGTTGTTGGCCGATTCGGGCGCGATCAGCCCCTCCGGATGCCCGGTGCCGTAGAGCTCCGGGGTCTTCGAGAAGGTGCGCGACTGCTGGTAGGCGACAAAACTGGCGATCGAGGCGCCGGCGCCCGGAATCACCCCGATGACCAGCCCGATCAGGCTGGTCCAGACGATATGCCACCAGCGCGACAGCGCCATCCGCACCCCCTCGAAGGTCGCCGCCCAACTGGTGCGGCGCATCGCGGCCCGGCCGCGCTCGGTCAGGATCGATTTCTGCTCGATGATCAGGAAGGCCTCCGAGACGGCGAACAGGCCGACCAGCGCCGGGAT
>JACZTQ010000350.1 GCA_022573605.1 Pseudomonadota bacterium
GAGCGGGGTGTCGCTGCTGTTCCCCTACGAGGTGCCGATGTTCGCCGTTACCTTCGGCATCCTCAACAGCCTCGGCGCCGAGGCGGTCTGGGGCGCGCCGCTGGCGACCGATCTGAGCCCGCTGGTGGAGATGCAATACGCCCAGATCTGGCACGCCATGGTGGCGCTGGCGATGATCGTGGTCATCGTCGCCCATATCTATATCGGCTCGCTGGGCATGGAGGGCGCCTTCGACGCCATGGGCAGCGGCATGGTCGACCGCAACTGGGCCAAGGAGCATCACGGCCTGTGGGTCGAGGAACAGGATGCCAAGGCGGGCGCATCCGGTGCGGACTCCGGTGCGACGGCGACGCCGGCCGAGTGAACGGATGCGGATCGGCGCGCTCGGCCCCGACTTGCCGATCTGGGGGTTGCTGGCCTGGGTGCTGCTGACCGGCGGCGCCGTTCCCGCCGGAGCGGATGGCGGATATGCCAGCCTGGAGGGCCATGGCGGCCCGGTCAAGGGGGTCGCGGTCTCGGCCGACGGCAACTATGCCCTGACCGCGAGCTTCGACTATTCGGTTGGCTTCTGGGATCTGCGGAGCGCCACCCTGATCCGCTGGCTCGAAGGCCACGAGGCGGCGGCCAACGCGGTCGCCTTCCTGCCCGACGGCCGCCGTGCGGTCTCGGCCGGCGACGATTTCGACCTGATCCTGTGGGAGCTGGCGACCGGGCGCGCGCTGCGCCGCTTCGAGGGCCACCGGGGCAAGCTGATCGCGGTGACCGTCAGCCCCGACGGCCGCCTCGCCGCCACCAGCGGCTGGGACGGGGTGGTCGGGCTGTGGCCGCTGGACCGCCCGTTGGGCGAGCCCGCGCCGCCGTTGTGGCTGAAGGGCCACCGGGCCAATGTCAACGACGCCAGGTTCAGCGCCGACGGGCGCGACCTCTACACCGCCTCCTATGACGGCACCATCCGGCGCTGGGATGTCGCCACCGGGGCGATGGAGGAGATCGTGGTCGAGCACGGCTTCGGGGTCAACCACCTGGTGCTGAACGAGGAGCAGGGCTGGCTCGCCTATGGCGCGGTCGACGGGGCGGTGCGGGCCATCGAGCTGGCCACCGGGGCCGAGCTGGCCGACCTGACCACCGAGCGCCGGCCGATCCTGGCGCTGGCCGCGAGCCCGGACGGGCAGTTCCTGGCGGTCGGCGACGGCGAGGGTTACATCACCATCATCGATACCGATGAGTGGGTCATCACCCGCGATTTCCGCGCCGCCGTGCGCGGGCCGATCTGGGCCTTGCACTACGACCATGACGGCGGCCGGCTGCTGGCCGGCGGGCTGGCCGACGAGGTGGCGCTGTGGCCGGTCGGGGGCGGACGCGACGCGCTGTTCGCCGAGGGCCGGCGCCGGTTCCACACGCCCGCCGAGGAGATGCCTAATGGCGAGCGCCAGTTCGTGCGCAAATGCTCGATCTGCCACACCCTGGAGCCGGCCCGCAAACCCGGCGGCGCGCGCCGGGCCGGGCCTACCCTGCATGGGCTGTTCGGGCGCCGGGCGGGCTCGGTGCCGGGCTACCGCTATTCCGAGGCGCTGACCGGATCGCCGGTGGTGTGGGAGGCCGAGACCATCAACCTGCTGTTCGAAAAGGGGCCGGATCACTTCACCCCGGGTTCGAAAATGCCGATGCAGCAGATCGCCAGGCTTGCGGACCGGCAGGATCTGATCGCATATTTGCGGGAACACACGGGGCCGCGCACAGAGTTACGCTCGGGTGCGCAAGCCGCAGGAGGAACCGAATGAAAGTCTTTCTCGCCGCCCTGGCGCTGATGGCCGCGATTGCCATCGGCGCCGATCTCTATCTCGACACGCTGGGCTTCTCCAGCGCCGACACCTACACCACGGCGAACGTCCGCCTGGGCGGCTGAGCCGGGCTCGCTGCCGGCGCCGCCGTGTGCGGTTGAGATGCCGCTAGCCTCTCCCCCGTCCCCTTCTCCGGGGCTTACGCGGCCGCATCCGCGGCCACGGTCCCCTGCGAAGCCCAGAGGGAGAGGGGGGCGAAATCGGCGGGGGCGGCGCTTCGGCGGAGAGGGGGGTAGATGCTGGCGCTGGCGCTGATCCTCGATGCGGTGTTCGGCGAGCCGGACTGGCTGTGGCGGCGCATGCCGCATCCGGCGGTGGGTTTCGGGTGGGCGATCGACCGGCTGGAGGGGTTGCTGAACCAGGGCGCCAACCGCCGCGCCAAGGGGGCGCTGGCGGTGCTGGCGCTGGTGGTCGCGGTCGGGCTGCCCGCCTGGCTGCTGTCGTGGGATATCTTCCTCGGGGTGTTCGAGGTGCTGGGGGCGGCGGTGCTGCTGGCCCAGCGCAGCCTGGTGGACCATGTCGGCGCCGTGGCCGATGCGCTGCGGGTCTCGCTGGCCGAGGGCCGCGGCGCGGTGGCGCGGATCGTCGGGCGCGACCCGGAGACGCTGGACCAGGCCGGGGTCGCGCGCGCCGCCATCGAGTCGGCGGCGGAGAACTTCTCCGACGGGGTGGTGGCGCCGGTGTTCTGGTTCCTGGTCGGCGGGCTGCCCGGGATCGCGGTCTACAAGGCGGTCAACACCGCCGATTCGATGATCGGGCACCGCAGCGAGCGCTACGCCGAATTCGGCTGGGCGGCGGCGCGGCTGGACGATGTGCTGAACTGGATCCCGGCCCGGCTGGCGGGCGGGCTGATCTGCCTTGTGGGCCCGATGAGTTTTGGCGGCGGCCGGGCGGCGCTGGCGGTGATGCTGCGCGATGCGGGTTTGCACAAATCCCCCAGCGCGGGCTGGCCCGAGGCCGCCACCGCCGCCTCGCTGGAGATCGCGCTGGCCGGGCCGCGGATCTATGGCGGCGTGGTGACGGACGATCCCTACCTCAACGCCGGGGGCCGCCGCGAAGCGGGGCCGGCCGATATCGAGGCGGCGGTGCG
>JACZTQ010000351.1 GCA_022573605.1 Pseudomonadota bacterium
GGCGGCGCTTTTTCCCGGAGCTTCGGGAGGAGCGTCGGGGGTAAGATCAAGGCAGGCAGGGGAGACGCGGGATGAACACCATCAGGCTGACCGCCGCCCAGGCGCTGGTGCGCTATCTCGCGGCCCAGGAGACCGAGCCGGGGGTGCCCTTCATCGCCGGGGTCTGGGCGATCTTCGGCCATGGCAACGTGGCCGGACTGGGCGAGGCGCTGCACGCCGCCGGCGATGCCCTGCCGACCTGGCGCGGCCACAACGAGCAGGGCATGGCGCACGCCGCGATCGCCTTCGCCAAGGCCTCGGGGCGCCGCCGGGCGATGGCGGTGACGACCTCGATCGGGCCCGGGGCGCTGAACCTGGTGACGGCGGCGGGGGTGGCCCATGTCAACCGCCTGCCGGTGCTGCTGCTGCCCGGCGACGTGTTCGCCAACCGCGCCCCCGACCCGGTGCTGCAACAGCTCGAGGATTTCCGGGACGGGACTGTCTCGGCCAACGACTGCCTGCGCCCGGTCAGCCGCTATTTCGACCGCATCACCCGGCCCGAGCAGTTGCTGAGCGCGCTGCCCCGCGCCATGGCGGTGATGACCGACCCGGCGGAGTGCGGCCCGGTGACCCTGGCGCTGTGCCAGGACGTGCAGGCCGAGGCCTTCGACTGGCCCGAGAACTTCTTTGCCCGGCGGCTATGGCGGACGCGCCGCCCGCGCCCCGATATTACCGAGCTGGACGCCGCCGCCGAGGCGATCCGGGCCTCGGCCAAGCCGCTGCTGATCGCCGGCGGCGGGGTGCATTACGCGGGCGCGACGGAGGCGCTGCGCCGCTTCGCCGAGGCGCACAAGGTGCCGGTGGCCGAGACCCAGGCCGGCAAATCGGCGCTGGCGCACGATCATCCGCTGAACCTGGGTGCGATCGGCGTCACCGGCGCCTCGGCGGCCAACGCGCTGGCGGCGGAGACCGACCTGGTGATCGCCGTCGGCACCCGGTTGCAGGATTTCACCACCGGGTCGTGGACGCTGTTCGCCAACCCGGAGCGGCGCATCCTGGCCCTGAACATCGCCGCCCACGACGCCATGAAGCACGCCGCGATCCCCTTGGTTTGCGACGCGAAAGCCGGGCTGGAGGAGCTCTCCGCCAAGCTCGGCGGCTGGTCCGCCACGCCCCCCGATCCGGCGCTGAAGGCGGCCTGGGAGGCCGAGGTCGATGCCGCCACCGCGCCCCCGGCCGACGCCAACGCCCTGCCCACCGAGGCGCAGGTGATCGGCGCGGTGCAGCGGGCGCTCGACGGGGACGCGGTGGTGGTCGGCGCGGCGGGCGGCCTGCCGGGCGAGTTGCACAAGCTGTGGCGGGCCTCGCGGCCGGGCGGCTACCACCTGGAATACGGCTTCTCCTGCATGGGCTACGAGATCGCCGGCGGGCTCGGGGTCAAGCTGGCGCTGCCGGATCGCGAGGTCGTGGTGATGCTCGGCGACGGCAGCTACCTGATGCTGAATTCCGAGCTTGCGACCAGCGTGATGCTGGGCGCCAAGATCATCGTGGTGGTGCTCGACAACCACGGTTACGGCTGCATCGACCGGTTGCAGCGGGCGACCGGGGGGGCGAGCTTCAACAACCTGTTCGCCGACGCGGCCCAGGCGCGCCCCCCGGAGATCGACTTTGCCGCCCATATGGCGGCGCTGGGGGCCGAGGCCGAGAAGGTCGGCTCGCTGGCCGGCCTGGCCGACGCCATGGCCCGCGCCCGGGCCAGCGCGCGCAGCTACGGGATCGTCATCGAGACCGACCCGGCGGCGGCGACCGGGGCCGGCGGTCACTGGTGGGACGTGGCGGTGGCGGAGGTCTCCGACCGGCCGCAGGTGCGCGCCGCGCGCGCGGAATACGAGGCCGCGCTGGCCCGCCGGCGGCGCTTCGACTGAGCCATCTGGAGGAGGGCCCCGTGATCCGCTTCGGCACCAACCCGATCGCCTGGTCGAACGACGACGACCGCAGCCTGGGTGCCGGTATCAGCCTCGAGCGGTGCCTGCGCGAGGCCGGCGCGATCGGCTTCGACGGCATCGAGATGGGCCACAAGATGCCCACCGACCCGGTGGCACTGAAAGCCGCGCTGGCGCCGCATGGGCTCAGCCTGGTCTCGGGCTGGCACTCGCTGAACCTGCTGTCGCGCGGCGTCGAGGCGGAGAAGGCCGCGATCCGGCCCCATCTCGACCTGCTCAAGGCGATGGGCTGCACGGTCTGCATCGTCTGCGAGACTTCCGATGCGATCCACGGCGACGGCGCGGTGGCGCTGGCCGACCGGCCGGTGCTGGCGGCGGCGGACTGGCCCGCCTTTGGCGCCGCGGTCGAGGAGATCGCGCAGTTCTGCGCCGCACGGGGTCTGACGCTGGCCTATCATCACCACATGGGCACCGTGGTTCAGACCCGGGCCGAGATCGACGCGCTGATGGCGGCAACGGGTCCCGCCACGCGGCTGCTGCTCGACACCGGGCACGCGCTGTTGGCCGGGGCCGACCCGGCGGCGCTGGCCCGCGACCACATGGACCGGGTCGTCCATATCCACGCCAAGAACGTCCGCCCGGCGGTCGCGGCCCGGGTGTGGGAGGAGCGCCTCAGCTTTCGCGACGCGGTGCGGCGCGGGGTCTTCACGGTGCCCGGCGACCCGGCTGGCGCGGTCGATTTCGCGCCGGTGCTGCTTGCCGCCGCCGAACACGGCTATGACGGCTGGCTGGTGATCGAGGCCGAGCAGGACCCGGAGGTCCACGACCCGGCCCAATTCCAGTCGCTGGGCCTGAATTCGCTGCGCGAGATGGCGCAAAGCGCGGGGCTGACGCGGCCCGCGCACGGATTGTTGCAGGAGTGAGAGAGTGACCATCAAGATCGGATTGCTGGGGGCCGGGCGCATCGGCCTGACCCATGCCCGCGCCGTCTCCGGCATCGCCCCGGC
>JACZTQ010000054.1 GCA_022573605.1 Pseudomonadota bacterium
CATTCCGCGCACCATCGCCCCGCGCGATCCCTCTTGAACGGTGCGCAGGATGCGCGCCCTACCGCTATCGGCGCCGTCGCCGCCAGAAAACCACCGCCGCCTACAGCAAGTGTAGGGTGCGCATTCTGCGCACCGCCCCCTACAGCACCGCGTCCAGATCCCGGATCAGATCCTCCGCATCCTCCAGCCCGACCGACAGCCGGAACAGGCCCGGCCCGGCCCACTCGCGATAGGCCGCCGCCTGGGCGCCCTCCAGCCGGAACGAATTCTCCATCATCGCGCTTGTCGGCAACCAGCAGATCAGGCTGCGGTGGTGGCCCAGCGACACCGCGTAGTGGATGATGCCAAGCTCGCCCGCCATGCGCTCGGCCACCGCCAGGCCATCGGCCTCGGTGCCCTTCAACCGGAACGACATCATGCCCGAGAAGTTGGTCATCTGGCGCCGGGCCAGCGCGTGCTGCGGGTGGCTCTGCAACCCCGGATAGTTGACCCGCGCCACCCTCGCATCACCCTCGAGCCAGCGCGCCAGCGCCAGTGCGCTCTCCTGGTGCGCCTTCATCCGCAGCGGCAGGGTCGCCGCGCCCCGGGCGATCAGCCAGGCGTTGAACGGGCTGATCACGCCGCCGTAATGGACGATGGCCTCCGAGATCAGCGGCCGGATCAGCGCGGAGGCGCCACAGACCAGCCCGCCCACCGCATCGCCATGGCCGCCGATATACTTGGTCGCCGAATGCATCACGTAGTCGGCCCCCAGCGCCAGCGGGTTGCAACCGACCGGGCTGGCGAACGTGCTATCGACCGCCAGCCGCGCGCCCGCGTCATGGGCGATCCCCGCCGCCGCCGCGATATCGGTCAGGCGCAGCAGCGGGTTGCAGGGGGTGTCGATGAAGATCAGCTTGGTCTCGGGCCGCACCGCCGCGGCCAGGGCGTCGAGGTCCGAGGTATCGACCTTGCTGACCGCGACCCCCATCCGGGGCAGGGTGTCGCGGGTCAGCTCGGCGATCCCGGCATAGGCCACGTCCGACACGATCAGGTGGTCGCCCGACGAGAGCTCGGCGAACAGGATCGCGCTCGCCGCCGCCATCCCCGAGGCAAACGCGCTGGCCGCCTCGGCGCCCTCCAGCGCCGCCACCTTGGCCTCCAGCAGCCGCACGGTGGGGTTGGCCCAGCGGGTGTAGACGAAGGGGCTCTCGTCGGTCAGTTCATAGGCCGAGAACCCCTCCGGCTTCTCCTTGACGAAGGTCGTCGACATGACGATGTTGGGGCTCGAGGCCCCGGTCGCCGGGTCCGGCTGCTCGCCGGCATGGATCGCCAGGGTGCGCGGGCCGACCGCCTTGATGTCGAGGTTGCGTGCCATGCTTGCCTCCGCACCGGTGAATAGAGGGGCCGAATCGAGCGCCGAGCCTGACGGGATCGGCGCGGGCGTCAAGTCATGGCGGCGGGGATGGGGAGGGTTGCACGCGTGCGCATAGGGTCAAGTTGTTGAATTTGAACGAAATACGAAAAATAGGGTGAATATGGTTAATGCGATTCCTGGCATCGTCGCGATGACAGCAGGCCGGAGTAAAGAGACGAGGGCAGCGCCCTCCCTTGGCGATCATGCGCCGTCTGTAGCACCTCAGGCTTCTGGCTTAGGCGGCCAGCTTACATTGAGCTTTACACCGAAAGAACCAACGTCGTCATCACCGCGATCCCATCCACCAACAATCTTGGCTTTACATTTTGTGACACGACCGTCCAATCCCAGCCGTGAAAGTGTGTTCGTGTATTCAACAGCTTTTTGCCGATCCAGATAACCAACCGTTTTATTTACGATCTCAACCCGAACAGCATTCGGATCATGGGGATTGTTCGGTTCGCGCCTTAAAGTTGCATCGGAAAAAACCTTCACGCCATCTTCAGTTTTTCCACCAGTTATTGCCGAGAGTGCCTTTTGGTAATGAGATTCCCCCACAATCTCGAACGTAAATCCGCGACCTGACTTTAGTTTAACCGCCAGGTTCTCTGCACCAAGTTTTCCGAATCGTTTCAAGAATCCGAACATTCGGTTGAGTCCCACTATCGTCTACGGACTGATAATGCATCTTCTGCATACACCTTTCAATTCCATCTCAATCATCCTCTCGGTCCCACGGCGATCCACCAAGCGTAGGGGGCGGGCGCCCACCTCAGACCTGGTTCGACACCTCGACCAGGTTTCCGTCCGGGTCGCGGAAATAGATCGAGAGCAGCGCCCCGGCGGCGCCGGTCTTCGGCACCGGCCCCTCGATCACCTCGACCCCCTCGGCCGCCAGATGCAAGGCGATCTCGGCCACCGGCACGTCGCTCAGCAGGCAGAAGTCGGCCGAGCCGGGGGTGGCGACCCGGGCCTTCGGCTCGAACTCGGCCCCCGCCTGGTGCAGGTTGATCTTCTGGTTGCCGAAGCTCAGCGCCCGGCGCCCGCCGGCGAAGGTCTCGACGCCCATGCCGAGGACACGGGTATAGAAGTCGATGGTTGCGTCCACATCGCCAGCGGTCAGCACGAAGTGGTCGATGCTCCTGATCAGTGGGGGGATCAGCGGCCGGGTCACCTCTTCGGCGCGGCAAGCAGGCCCAGCCGCTCCGGCATGACATAGTCGGCCGGGGTCTCGCGGCTGGAGGCGTCGTGCTTGAACTCGTAGCCGACCAGGCCGTCACGCGCCCAGGCGAACACCACCAGGCGCTGCGCGATTCGCTCCTCGCCGAGCATGATCTCGACATAGCCGCGCAGATGCGGCAGCCCGTCCGCCTCGATGACGAATCCGGTCTCGGTCAGCTCCATGATGCGGTGCTGGCGCTCGCCCGCCACCACCAGATGACGGGTCCGCGCCCGGCGGCTTTTGCGCCGGCCGGCCTCGATCGCGGACAGCACCTCTCCCGGAAGAATGCTTTCCATTGCCGGTAACTCCCTGGAGCAATTTCGAGCCAGCCGGGTTCATTCGGCGACTCGGAAATTGCGTGAACCCCGTGAGACGGGGCGTCCGGCCTGATTCCATCAGGGCGCAAAACGCTCCACCTTCCCTGTTAGTATGCCTGTGAATAAGTTAATGAAAAGCTCTATTTTTCCGAAACTTGCACAAACACGGGTTGACTGCGGCCTGTGGATTACACCCCGAATCGGCGCGCCCGCCTGGCAGGCGCCCGGCCGCATCCGGTTCCTTGCCCTCTCCCGCAGGATCGCTATAACGCTCCCGGCCCCACCCCAAAGGATGTTGATCCGCCGCCCGGCGGACCCCTGCCTCGCGCCGGAGAGAGCCCCATGCCGAAACGCACCGACATCGCCTCGATCATGATCATCGGCGCCGGACCCATCGTCATCGGCCAGGCCTGCGAGTTCGACTACTCCGGCGCCCAGGCCTGCAAGGCGCTGCGCGAGGAGGGCTACCGGGTCATCCTGGTCAACTCGAACCCGGCCACCATCATGACCGACCCCGAGATGGCGGATGCCACCTATATCGAGCCGATCACCCCCGAGGTGGTGGCCAAGATCATCGAGCGCGAGCGCCCCGACGCGCTGCTGCCCACGATGGGCGGCCAGACCGGGCTCAACACCGCCATGGCGCTGGCCGAGATGGGCGTGCTCGACAAGTTCGGCGTCGAGCTGATCGGCGCCAGCCGCGCCGCCATCGAGATGGCCGAGGACCGCAAGCTGTTCCGCGAGGCGATGGACCGGATCGGGCTCGAGAGCCCGCGCGCCAGCATCGTCACCGCACCCAAGGGGGCCAACGGGCGCGCCGACATCGCCGCCGGGGTGCGCCTCGCGCTCGACGTGCTGCCGCAAGTCGGCCTGCCGGCGATCATCCGCCCGGCCTTCACGCTGGGCGGCACCGGGGGCGGGGTGGCCTACAACCGGGCCGATTTCGAGGCGATCTGCGGCACCGGGCTGGAGGCCTCCCCGGTGGGCCAGATCCTGATCGACGAGAGCCTGCTGGGCTGGAAGGAATTCGAGATGGAGGTGGTCCGCGACAAGGCCGACAACGCCATCATCGTCTGCGCGATCGAGAACATCGACCCGATGGGGGTGCATACCGGCGACAGCATCACCGTGGCCCCGGCCCTGACCCTGACCGACCGCGAATACCAGAGGCTGCGCAACGCCTCGATCGCGGTCCTGCGCGAGATCGGGGTCGAGACCGGCGGCTCGAACGTGCAGTTCGCCATCCACCCTTCGAGCGGGCGGATCATGGTGATCGAGATGAACCCGAGGGTCAGCCGCTCCTCGGCGCTGGCCTCGAAAGCGACCGGCTTCCCGATCGCCCGGATCGCCGCCAAGCTGGCCATCGGCTACACCCTGGACGAGCTGGCCAACGACATCACCGGGGTCACCCCGGCCAGCTTCGAGCCGGCCATCGACTACGTGGTGGTCAAGATCCCCCGCTTCGCCTTCGAGAAGTTCCCCGGCGCCAAGCCGGAACTGACCACGGCGATGAAATCGGTCGGCGAGGTCATGGCGATCGGCCGCTCCTTCCACGAAGCGATGCACAAAGCGCTGTGCTCGCTGGAGACCGGGCTGACCGGTTTCGACGAGATCGCCATCAAGGGGGTCACCACCGATCAGACTGGCGGCCAGACCGGAGACGAGCGCAAGCGCGCCGTCGTCGCGGCGCTGAGCCGCCAGACCCCGGACCGCATCCGGATCATCGCCCAGGCGATCCGCGAGGGCCTGACGCTGGACGAGATCGAGGCGGCGACGAAATTCGACCGCTGGTATCTGGAGCGCATCGGCGAGATCGTCGCCACCGAGGCGCGGGTCCTCGCCGAGGGCCTGCCCGCGGACGCCGCCGGGCTGCGCCAGCTCAAGGCGATGGGCTTCTCGGACGCCCGGCTGGCCCACCTCGCGAACCAGACCGAGGACGAGGTGCGCCGCGCCCGCCACGCCCTCGGCGTTGTCGCCGTGTTCAAGCGCATCGACACCTGTGCCGCCGAGTTCGAGGCCCAGACGCCCTACATGTACTCGACCTACGAGTCGGACGCGATGGGTACGGTGGAATGCGAGGCCCGCCCCACCGACGCAAAAAAAATCGTCATCCTCGGCGGCGGCCCGAACCGCATCGGCCAGGGCATCGAGTTCGACTACTGCTGCTGCCACGCCTGCTACGCCCTGACCGCGGCGGGCTACGAGACGGTGATGATCAACTGCAACCCGGAGACCGTCTCGACCGACTACGACACTTCCGACCGGCTCTATTTCGAGCCCCTGACGCTGGAGCACGTGCTCGAGATCCTGCGCGTCGAACGGGAGAACGGCACCCTGCACGGCGTCATCGTCCAGTTCGGCGGCCAGACGCCGCTGAAGCTGGCCCGCGGGCTGGAGGCGGCGGGGATCCCGATTCTCGGCACCTCGCCCGACGCCATCGATCTGGCCGAGGACCGCGAGCGGTTCCAGCAGCTGCTGCACAAGCTGGACTTGCGGCAGCCGGTCAACGGCATCGCGCGCTCCGGCGAGGAAGCCTTCGAGATCACCCGCCGGATCGGCTACCCGGTGGTGATCCGGCCCTCCTACGTGCTCGGGGGGCGGGCCATGGAGATCGTCGGCGACGACACCGAACTGAAGCGCTACATCACCGAGGCGGTGACGGTGTCGGGCGACTCGCCGGTGCTGATCGACAGCTATCTCTCCGGCGCCATCGAGGTCGATGTCGACGCGCTCTGCGACGGCGAGAGTGTGCACGTGGCCGGGATCATGGAGCACATCGAGGAGGCCGGGGTCCATTCCGGCGACAGCGCCTGCTCGCTGCCACCCCATTCGCTGAGCGCCGAGACCATCGCCGAGATCAGCCGCCAGACCCGCGCCCTGGCGCTGGGCCTGCGCGTTTGCGGGCTGATGAACGTGCAGTTCGCCATCAAGGACGGCGACATCTATGTGCTCGAGGTCAACCCGCGGGCCTCGCGCACGGTGCCCTTCGTGGCCAAGGCGGTGGGCTCGCCGATCGCCGCCATTGCCGCGAGGCTGATGGCCGGCGAGAAGCTGGGCAATTTCGACCTGGTCGACCCGAACATCGGCCATGTTGCGGTCAAGGAGGCGGTGCTGCCGTTCGCCCGCTTCCCCGGCGTCGACACGCTCTTGGGCCCGGAGATGCGCTCGACCGGCGAGGTCATGGGGCTCGACCGCGGCTTTGCCCGGGCGTTTCTCAAAAGCCAGCTCGCCGCCGGCACGCCGCTGCCCGAGGGCGGCACGGCGTTCGTCTCGGTCAAGGACTCCGACAAGGAGCTGATCGTGCAGGCCGCGCGCATCCTCGACCGGCTCGGTTTTTCGATCATCGCCACCGGGGGCACCTGCGATTTCCTGAACGCCCGCGGGGTGGCGGCGGAGCGGGTCAACAAGGTCTACGAGGGCCGCCCGCACATTGTCGACCGGATGAAGGACGCGCTGGTGACGCTGGTTTTCAACACCACCGAGGGGGCCCAGGCGATGCGCGACAGCTTCGGCATCCGGGCCACCGCGCTGGCGATGAAGACGCCGTATTACACCACCGCCGCGGGGGCGATGGCGGCGGCGCGGGCGATCGAGAACCTCAAGGAGGGCACGCTGGAGGTGGCCCCGTTGCAGGACTATTTGCGGCGGGGGTAGGGTGGGGAGGGTTTTCTGAACCCACCATTCGCTCGCGTCACCGCCCATGGTGGGTCGGGGCGGCCGACCTTACGGCGCTGAATGTCAGCTTATCGGCATATTCCAGACCCGGTTCCGAGGGAAGCTGAATGCGTATTGTTGACCCAGACCCGTCATTCGGCCTTTTCGCGGGCCCTGCCCGAAGTGGCCCTCCACCGGTTCTCGATGATCGTCTCGATATGACCTGAAAGCCGACATCGCTGCGTTTATCGACGAGGCGAGCAATTGGCGTGATCGAGGGAACTGCCCACCATCCTGCAACGCGTTTTCACCGCAATCCTGACCGTGATCGACGCCCTGCGTGGGCCGCCGCGATCCGAGGCGTTCTCATGACCGACACCGCCGCATCGCCGATAAAATCCAACACCGGTGACGGGATAGCTGCGTCCAATCAACCGGAAAACGCCGCTGGCAGCGGTCAAAACCACCAAATGACGCGCCCGAGCGATGCAACTCAGTCCGTTGCCTGGAAGCTCAAACGGCTTCAATCTGGAAAACTGCACTCGGCCGGGTTAGCCTTCACAGCTGAAAGGCCAAATGGGGAATGTCGATTGACAATTTGGAGCCGGTGCTCGAAAACGCAATTGCTGCCACCAGAGAAAATGGTCCCGGAGAATGATCATGAACAAATTGAGTGAATGGCGAACCCCCGCAATCGCACTTGCGGTTGGCTTGATTGCAGGACCTATCATCTCGAACCTTCTCGGCTGGCAGGTCAGCAGCAGCACGATGGAAGAAGAGGTGGGGGCCGCCGTGGTCGAGCAACAGGCACTGTTTTGCGAAGAGCGGGCACGTGCAGACGCGGCTTATACCGACGCGGCCGCCTTCAAAGCGCTCAATTTCAGTGCGAAACGCGAATTTGTCACCCCGCATGCGCAGATGCCGGGCCAGGACTCCGCCGATAGCACAGTTGTACGTGCCTGCACGAATAAACTCGGAGCCGGATAAGCCCTGCCTCGATCAGCGCTGCGACTTTGACGGAGCGCGGGATCCTGAGAACGGCGGTGCAATAATCGCCTCCTCGAGGATCCGGAGCTTCTCCTCATCCGGCCAGCTCCGGCGACGCTCGCGGCCCGTGATGATCTCAACCCGTCCCATAGTTCCAGCGCCCGTTTTGGAACTACTTGCGAAATCAGTTTCTAAACTTGGACCGGCGCCAGAACTTCACCAACCCCAACTCACCGACCGCTTCCGGAAGACGTGTGCATTTTCCCGAAAATCGGGTTTTCAGGTGTATCAAGCCGCTCACAGGAGTGAGTGTTTGTCGGCATTGCGGCTAATGCGTGCATTGCCGGAATTGTCAGTGGCAAGCTCGGACCGTCGAATTTGCGGCAGGATCACTCAGATTTGAGGGTCGCCATTCCACCCGAAGGCAGACATCGGGCTGCAAGAAACATTCAGAGCCAGCCTGAAACGGGGGCTATGTCGTTCTATGGCACAACCCGGACCTTTAATGGTGCCCCCTCGGGCTTCCGCTACCTGCCGGAAAGCAGACCTTTGCGCTCCACTGGACGTTATCGGAGCGGGCCGCGCAATTTGCGCGAAATATTCCCAAATTCGTCAATAACTTGAGGGGTGCAAAAAAGCGTAGGGCGGAACTCGTTCCGCCAATCGCCTTCGCCACCGGCGCAACGGCGCATCAAGATGCGCCCTACGCCATCGCCGCCGGTAGTCGACAAGGCACACCCCTCTCAAATCACCTCCCCCCGCCAATCCAGGTCGCCCTTCTGCTCGATCTCCTTCGAGATCACTCCGTGCATGTAGGCCCGCAGGATGGCGTTCATGCGCGATTGGTAGCCCCGGCCCAAGGCCCGGAACCACGCCACCATGTCGGCGTCCATCGTCACCGTCAGCTTGGTCTTCTTCGGCTTGACCGGGTGCCGGCTCTCGACCGCGTGCCAGCCCGGAGGCACCAGGCTGCGGGTGCGCTTGTAGAGCTCGAAAGCGATCTCCTGCTCCTCGAGGTCGTCGATCAGCTTGGCTAGGCTGCGTTCCTCGGTCTTGCTGCGTTTGCGGTCCAGCATGATATCCGCCCTCCGTTCTGCCCGACGACTATCGACGATTTGCGTTAAATTTTCCCCAATGGAGGCGGCCCTGCAAAAGCCGCTACGATTGCACGACCAATGCACTACCATTGCACTACCAATGCACACCCGTTGGAATCGGGCTCGATTTCACTCCGGCGGATGGTCTTGCAGAGCCGGGACTCCGGTTCTATGCTCAATTCTCGTGATCTGCGGGACCGCGTCTGAAAGGGCGCGGTCTGGCATTTGTCAGACCCGAGACCGACTGGATGGAGCAATGGAAAAGGTTCCGATCACCAGGACCGGCTACGACGCCCTCAACGTCGAGCTGAAGACCAAGAAGAGCATCGAGCGCCCCGCCATCATCAAGGCGATCGCCGAGGCGCGCGAGCATGGCGACCTGTCGGAGAACGCCGAGTACCACTCGGCCAAGGAGCGCCAGGGATTCATCGAGGGCCGGATCAAGGAGCTGGTCTCCCTGATCAGCCGCGCCGAGGTGATCGAGCCCTCCAGGATGTCCGGCCCGACGATCCGCTTCGGCGCCACCGTCAAGCTGGTCGACGAGGACACCGAGCAGGAGCGCACCTACCAGATCGTCGGCGAACCCGAAGCCGACATCAATGCCGGACGCCTCAACATGCGCTCGCCGCTGGCCCGCGCCCTGATCGGCAAGGAGGAGGGCGACAGCGTCGAGGTCGCCGCCCCCGGCGGCGCGCGCTCCTACGAGGTGCTGAGCGTGCGCTACGTCTGATATATTTTCTGCCCGTGACGAAATCCGCATGCGCGGATTTCCGGCTCCGCCAGCCCACCCCTCCTCCCCACCCAACCACCGATCATGCTCGGGTACCATCGGTGGTTGGGTGGGGAGGAGGGGTGGGGGGCGGCGCGCGCCCAAAAGACGCGAAGCGGATTTTGGAACAGGCGCATAAGACCGCGCCGGGCCCGGCCTGGCGGCGGGTCTCACGGCATCAGGCCGAAACTGGCATAGGGCAGGTAGCGCACCGGGTCGCCGGGCCGGATGGTGACGGCCCCGTCGGGCAACTCGACCAGCCCCTCGGCCCAGGAGAGGCCGCCGATCAGGCCCGAGCCCTCGGAGTGGAACACCTCGACACGGCCGTCGTCGCGCATCCGGGCGCGCAGGTATTCGCGCCGCCCCGGCTTCTTGGTTTTCTCGAACCCGGCCGGCACCATGAAACCCTGCGCCTCGCGCCAGCCGGCGCCCGCCATCACGCCGAGCGCCGGCCGGGCGAAGATCACGAAGCAGACGAACGCCGCCACCGGGTTGCCCGGCAGCCCGAATACCGGCACGCCCCGCCAGAACCCCAGCGCCAGCGGCCGGCCCGGCTTGACCGCAATGCGCCAGGTAGTGATCCGGCCCTCTTGCGTCAGGATGCGCGAGACATGGTCCTCTTCGCCGGCCGAAGCGCCGCCGGTGGTGACGATGGCATCGGCCTCGGCGGCGCCGCGGTCGAGCGCCGCGCGCACCAGATCAGGTTCGTCGGCCACGGCACCGAGATCGACCACTTCGAAGCCCTGCGAGGCGGCCAGCGCCGCCAGCATCGGCCGGTTGGCGTCGAACACCCCCGGCGAGGCCGGATCGGCGCCCGGCTGCATCAACTCGTCCCCGGTCGACAGGATGGCGAGGCGCAGGCGGCGCCGCACCACCAGCCGGTCCGCCCCCACCGCCGCCGCCCGGGCCAGATCGGCGGGTGTCAGCCGCCGCCCGGCGGGCAGCACCTGCGCCCCGGCCTCGGCATCCTCGCCCGCCTTGCGGGTGTTGGCGCCCTGCTTGCGCGGGGCGTGGAAGCGGACCCGGCCGTCCGCCTCCTCCGAATCCTCCTGCAACACCACCGTATCGACGCCGGCGGGGATCTCCGCCCCGGTCAGGATGCGCACCGCCGCGCCCGCGGCGACGGTCCCGGGATAGGGACTCCCCGCCGCCGACCGGCCCTCGACAAGCGCCAGATCGCCCTCGCCGGCACCCGCCAGCGAGGCCCAGGCGAAGGCATAGCCGTCGATCGCCGAGTTCGCCGCCGGCGGGTTCGAGCGCCGCGCGACGACGGGCTCGGCGAGGACCCGCCCGGCGCCCTCGGCCAGCGCCACCTGCTCGGTGCCGGTGACGCAGCGCATGCCCTCGCGCAACAGCCCCAGCGCCTTGTCCACCGGGGTCCAGTCGATGCCGCGCGGCAGCGCGAAACAGTCGTCGGGGAGCCGTACGGCGCAAGTCACGCGCTTTTCCTCAGTTCCAGGCCGAGATCGCCGAGGATGAAATCGGCAATCCCGGCGATGTCGTCCAATCCGATCACCGGCTGGCTCGCGCCCTCCGGGGTGTCGTTCGAGGCGATCACCCGCACCGTCGGGTCGCCCCGGGCGATCAGCGGCTGGCCGGTCTCGGCCCGCCAGACCTCGACCTTGGCATGGTCGTCGCGCTTGTAGCCCTCGACGATCACCAGATCGACCGGGGCGAGATGGCCCAGCAACTCCTTCAGCGGCGCCTCCGGCATCCCCTTCAGCTCGGTCATGATCGCCCAGCGCGCCGACGAGGACAGGATCACCTGGCGCGCGCCGGCCCGCCGGTGGCGCCAGCTGTCCTTGCCCTTCTGATCGACATCGACCTTGTGGTGGGTGTGCTTGACGGTCGAGACCGTGAAGCCGCGCCCGGAGATCTCGCCCACCAGCCGCTCGACCAGCGTGGTCTTGCCCGCGTTCTTCCAGCCGACGACACCGAAAACTTTCATGCCTGCTCCTTGAGGATGCGCTCCGCCGCGACCATATCCTCGGGCGTGTTGACGTTGAAGAAGGGAAATTCGCCGGCCTCGTCGAACACCGCCCGGGCGCAGCCGTGGCGCGAGGTCCAGACGATGATCTTGCGCATGTTGCCCACCGTCAGCGCCTCTTCCAGATTATCCGCCAGATCGACCGGCCAGAGCCCGAAGGTAGGGTGCTCGGACAGCCCCCGCTCCGGATCGTTGGTGGCGGCGAGCGCGATCGGCTGGCCGCCGGAGCGCGCTGCCCCGGCCAGCCGCACCACCAGATCGGCCGGGAAGAACGGCGTGTCCCCGGCGGCACTCGCGACATGGGTATAGCCCTTGGCCGCAGCCCAGCGCATCCCCTCCAGGATGCCCGCCAGCGGCCCGGCGAAGCCTTCCACCGTGTCCGCCACCACCGGCAGGCCGAATTCGGCGAAGCGGGCCGGGTCGCCATTGGCGTTCAGCACCATCTCGCCCACCTGCGGCCTGAGCCGGGCGATGACGCGGGCCAGCAGGGTCTCGCCGCCGAGTTGCAGCAGCGCCTTGTCGCCGCCCCCCATGCGCCGGGCAAGGCCACCGGCGAGGATTACACCTGCGATTTTCATGCGACGTTTGCTTCCAGCCAAGTGGGGTAAGCGTAGGTTCCCGGCTCATTTACCCATCTGTCAGCAGTCTCAGGACCTGCATAGAATCCCTCGAGCCTCAGGTCATTGCCAAACGTCATCAGTGCATCGCTCTGGACACCGACAATAGAATGATAGGTATCCATCGGGAAACACGTGACGATCATCCGTTCTTCAACATCAATCAACGCGCCGGTAAATCTCGGAACAGCGAACGGATTCTCACTCAGTTCCGCCAGCGACATCTCCTTCTCGTCATTACTATGTTGGTCTCGAGTGATAACAACGTCGGAGCCAAGCATCGCGAAGAGTTGAGCAAATGACGGACATAGAGAGGCGGGCAGATAGCCATCTTCCGGATATTCCAGCTTGCGTTCCTTTACCACGCTATCAAGTCGTCGTATCAAATCCTGATCCGCGTCGGCGCGCTGTTTGCCACTCATTCCGTTTGCCGCCAGCACAACTGCAAGAGCAAAGTCCGGAAAACTCGGAGAACCGATCGCCCACGCAATCTGCGCCCAGTTCACCGGGTCTCGCCATGGTTCTGGCTCGCCCCGAAGAAAGGGGTGCAGTGCGATAAATGCGTGGTCATAGTGTCCTCCCCAAGCGGCAAGGACAGGACCTTCGTGGGGGTGCAGACGGGCCAATGGGAATTGCGCCTCACCCATCCCCCGCCCCCTTCCTCTGGTGCTTGCGGTCCTCCTCGCCCACCGCACCCGGATCGGCGTCGAAGACCATCCGCTCGGCCCCGCTCAGGCAATGGAACCGCTGGCCGCGCATCCGCCCGATCAGGGTCAGCCCGACCTGCTCGGCCAGTTCCACCCCCCAGGCCGTGAACCCCGAGCGCGAGGCCAGCACCGGAATGCCCATCAGCGCCGTCTTGATCACCATCTCCGAGGTCAGCCGGCCCGTGGTGTAGAGGATCTTGTCGGCCCCCTCGACGCCCTCGCGGAACATCCAGCCGGCGATCTTGTCGACCGCGTTGTGGCGCCCGACATCCTCCATGAACACCAAGGGCACATCCCGCCGGCACAGCACCGTGCCGTGGATCGCGCCGGCCGCCAGATAGAGGCTGGGCCGGGTGTTGATCTTGCGCGCCAGCGTGTAGAGCCACGAGGTCCGCAGCTCGGCTTCGGGCAGCTTCACCCCCTCCAACTGCTCCATCACGTCGCCGAACACGGTGCCGACGGCGCAGCCCGAGGTCCGGGTCTTCTTCTTCATCTTCTCCTCGTAGTCGGTCCGCCGCTCGGTGCGCACCACCACCACCTCCAGTTCCTCGTCGTAGTCGATCGCGGTGATGGTGTCGTCGGGTTGCAGCATGCCCTGGTTCAGCAGGTAGCCGACCGCGAGGTAGTCCGGGTAGTCGCCGATGGTCATCGCGGTGACGATCTCCTGGGAATTCAGGAAGATGGTCAGCGCCCGCTCCTCGATCACCCGGAGCTCGGCGCTGGCCCCGGTCTGGTCGATGCCGGTCACGGCGCGGGTCAGGCGCGGGTCGGCGGGGTCGGGGGAGATCAGGAATTCGGTCATGCGCCATGACAAAGCCCGACTGGCGGCCGAGGTCAAGCCTGCGCCAGAGCAATT
>JACZTQ010000055.1 GCA_022573605.1 Pseudomonadota bacterium
AGACCCCGGACGAGGCGGCCCACGACGCCATCGACAACGATGTCCACGTGATCGGCATCTCGAGCCAGGCGGCGGGGCACAAGACCCTGGCGCCGCAACTGATCGCGGCGCTGAAGGCTGAGGGCGCGGACGACATCATCGTGATCTGCGGCGGGGTGATCCCGCGGCAGGACTACGAGTTCCTGTTCTCGAAGGGGGTCAAGGCGATCTTCGGGCCGGGCACCAATATCCCCGAGGCGGCGAAGAACATCATCGACCTGATCCGGGCGGCGCGTGCGCCGGAGGCGGCGGAGTGAGGCCGGGTTGCGGAGCGTGACCCCGCCCGCGCCGCGCCCAACCGCCCCGCCCAAGCCCTCTCCCCCGACCCCTTCTCCGGGGCTTACGCGGCCGCATCTGCGGCCACGGTCCCCTGCGAAGCCCAGGGGGAGTGGGGGGCGCAAGCGGTGGGGGCGGCGCATGATCGGGCGGCGTTGCGGTGACCCATGGTCACGCCATGGCGAAGCCGACTATGGTATTGGAGTTCGATTCAGGATCCAGGCGGAGATGTGCAGACCATGAGCCAGCAGAAGGACGACGCGCTGAAAGAAGCCGCGTTGCAGTATCACGAGCTTCCGACCCCGGGAAAACTGTCGATCCGGGTGACCAAGCCGATGGCCACGCAACGCGATCTCAGCCTCGCCTACAGCCCGGGCGTGGCCGAGGCCTGCCTGCGCATCGCCGAGACCGAAGACGACGTCTTCCGCTACACCGGCAAGGGCAACCGGGTCGCGATCATCACCAACGGCACCGCGGTGCTCGGCCTCGGCGACATCGGTCCGGCCGCCTCCAAGCCGGTGATGGAGGGCAAGGTGGCGCTGTTCAAGAAGTTCGCCGATATTGATGGCTTCGACATCGAGGTGAACGAGACCGATCCGGTGAAGCTGGCCGAGATCGTCATCGCCCTGGAGCCGACCTTCGGCGCCGTCAACCTGGAGGACATCAAGGCGCCGGAGTGCTTCGAGGTCGAGCGCATCTGCAAGCAGCGCATGGGCATTCCGGTGTTCCATGACGACCAGCACGGCACCGCCATCGTGGTCAGCGCGGCGGCGGTCAACGCGCTGTTGCTGGCGGACAAGAAGCTCGAGGACGTCAAGATGATCTCGGTCGGCGGGGGGGCTGCCGGGATCGCCTGCCTGAACCTGCTCTGCGACATGGGGCTGAAGCGCGAGAACGTCTGGCTGTTCGACCGCGGCGGCCTGGTCTACCGGGGCCGCGACGGGGTCGATGCGACCAAGGGGCGCTATGCGCGCGAGAGCGACGACGGGGCGCTGGAAGACCTGATCGAGGGCGCCGACATGTTTCTCGGCCTCTCCGGCCCCGGCGTGCTGGAACCCGGGATGGTCAAGAAGATGGCGCGCGACCCGATCATCTTCGCGCTGGCCAATCCGACGCCCGAGATCTGGCCCGATGCCGCCACCAAGGTCCGCCCGGACGCCATCATCGCCACCGGCCGCTCGGACTATCCCAACCAGGTCAACAACGTGCTCTGCTTTCCGTTCATCTTCCGCGGCGCGCTCGATGTCGGCGCCACCGAGATCAACGAGGCGATGAAGATCGCCTGCGTCACGGCGCTGGCGGAGTTGGCGCGCGAGACCTCGTCGGCCGAGGTCGCCTCGGTCTATCGCGGCGAGCGGATCGTGTTCGGCCGCGAATACCTGATCCCGAAGCCGTTCGACCTGCGCCTGCTCGGCCAGGTCGCCAGCAGCGTCGCCAGGGTGGCGATGGAAACCGGGGTGGCGCGCCGGCCGCTCGCCGATCTCGAGGCCTACCGCGCCCGGCTCGATAGCTCGGTGTTCCGCTCGGCGATGCTGATGAAGCCGGTGTTCGAGGCGGCGCGCTCGGGCAGCCGCAAGATCGTCTTTGCCGAGGGCGAGGACGAGCGGGTGCTGCGCACCGCCCAGTCGATGTTGCAGGAGGGTATCGACCGGCCGGTCCTGATCGGCCGCCCGGAAGTGATCGCGCATCGCATCGAGCGGGCCGGGCTGACGGTGACGCCGGGCGAGGATTTCGAGGTTTGCGACCCGACCGACGATCCGCGCTACCGCGAGTACTGGGAGACCTATCACCGGCGCTTGGAGCGCAAGGGCATCACGCCGGAACTGGCCCGCACCATCATGCGCACCAACACCACGGCGATCGCCGCGGTGATGGTGCATCGGGGCGAGGCCGACAGCATGATCTGCGGCACCTTCGGGCAATATCTCTGGCATCTGAAATATGTCAGCCAGATGCTGGAGGGCTTGCCCGACGGGTCCGGGGGCGAGCTCAGCCCGATCGGCGCGCTGTCGCCGGTGATCCTCGACCAGGGCGTGATCTTCATCGGCGACACCCAGCTGAACCACGCCCCCAGCGCCGAGCAGATTGCCGAGACCGCGATTGCCGCCGCCCGCCACATCCGCCGCTTCGGCATCGAGCCCAAGGTGGCGCTGCTCAGCCATTCGGTCTTCGGCAGCCTGGAATCGGACTCGGCGCGCCGGGTGCGCCGGGCGCTGGAGATCCTCGATGCCGGCGGGGCCGATTTCGAATACGAGGGCGAGATGCATGCCGACCATGCGCTCGATCCGGAGCTGCGCCAGCGGATTTTCCCGAACTCGCGCCTCGAGGGCGCGGCGAACTGCCTGATCTTCGCCAATGTCGACGCCGCGTCGGGCTCGCGCAACATCCTCAAGCAGCTCGCCAACGGTCTCGAGGTCGGGCCGATCCTGATGGGCATGGGCAACAAGGCCCATATCGTCAGCCCCTCGGTGACCGCGCGCGGGCTGCTCAACATTGCCGCGCTGGCCGGGACGCCGGTGCAACATTACGCCTGAGACCGGGCCGGCAACTCCGGGAGAAAAAGATGCGCTACAAGGATGTCTACGAGGGCTGGAAGGCCGATCCCGAAGGGTTCTGGATGCGGGCCGCCGAGGCGGTCGACTGGATCGAGAAACCCTCGCGCGCCCTGGACGACAGCAAGGCGCCGTTCTACCGCTGGTTCACCGATGCCGTCTGCAACACCTGCTGGAACGCGCTCGACCGCCATGTCGCGGCCGGGCGCGCCGATCAGGCGGCGCTGATCCACGACAGCGCGATCACCGGCGCCAAGACGACGATCAGCTATGGCGAGTTGCTGGCGCGCGTCGCCCGGCTGGCCGGGGCGCTGGCGGCGCGCGGGGTGGTCAAGGGCGACCGGGTCATCATCTACATGCCGATGGTGCCCGAAGCGGTCGAGGCGATGCTGGCCTGCGCCCGGATCGGCGCCATCCACTCGGTGGTGTTCGGCGGGTTTGCCGCGCACGAGCTGGCGGTGCGCATCGACGACTGCACCCCGAAGGCGATCATCGCCGCCTCCTGCGGGCTGGAGCCGGGAAGGGTGGTGCACTACAAGCCGCTGCTCGACGCCGCCATCGACCAGGCGCGCCACAAGCCGGAGTTCTGCGTCGTGCTGCAACGCGAGCAGGCGCCGGCGGCGCTGGTCGAGGGGCGCGATTTCGAGTGGCAGGCGTTCCAGCACGGCGCCGAGCCGGCCGAGTGCGTGCCGCTCAGAGGCGACGACCCGCTCTACATCCTCTATACCTCGGGCACCACCGGGCAGCCCAAGGGCGTGGTGCGCGACAATGCCGGGCACATGGTGGCGCTGATCTGGACCATGCAGAACCTCTACGGGGTGGCGCCGGGCGAGGTTTTCTGGGCTGCGTCCGATGTCGGCTGGGTGGTCGGCCATTCCTATATCGTCTACGCCCCGCTGCTGACCGGCTGCACCTCGATCGTGTTCGAGGGCAAGCCGGTGGGCACCCCCGACGCGGGCACCTTCTGGCGGGTGATCGCGGAGCACGGGGTCAAGGTGCTGTTCACCGCGCCGACCGCGTTTCGCGCCATCAAGCGCGAGGACCCGGCGGGCGATCTGATCCGCAAATACGATCTTTCCGGCTTCCGCACCCTGTTCCTGGCCGGCGAGCGCGCCGACCCGCCCACCATCGCATGGGCCGAGACCCATCTCGGGGTGCCGGTGATCGATCACTGGTGGCAGACCGAGACCGGCTGGGCGATTGCCGGAAACCCGATCGGGATCGAGCACCTGCCGGTCAAGCCCGGCTCGCCGACGGTGGCGATGCCGGGCTACGAGATCCGGGTTCTCGACGATGCCGGGCAGCCGGTGCCGGCCGGCACGCTGGGGGCGATCGCGATCAAGCTGCCGCTGCCGCCGGGCATGGCGCCGACCCTGTGGCAGGCCGACGAGCGCTTCGCCAAGAGCTATCTCGAAACTTTCCCCGGCTACTACGAGACCGGGGACGCGGGCGTGATCGACGCGGACGGCTATGTCTCGATCATGGCCCGCACCGACGATGTCATCAATGTCGCCGGTCACCGGCTGTCGACCGGGGCGATGGAGGAGGTGCTGGCGGGCCATCCGGATGTCGCCGAATGCGCCGTGATCGGGGTCGCCGACCAGCTCAAGGGGCAGTTGCCGCTGGGGTTCGTGTGCCTCAATGCGGGTTGCGAGCGTCCCCATGACGAGATCGTCGGGGAGTGCGTTGGCCGGGTCCGCGACAGGATCGGCCCGGTGGCGGCCTTCAAGCTGGCGCTGGTCGTCGAGCGCCTGCCCAAGACCCGCTCGGGCAAGATCCTGCGCGCCACCATGGTCAGGATCGCCGACGGCGAGGACTACAAGATGCCCGCCACCATCGAAGACCCGGCGATCCTCGACGAGATCGCCGCGGCGCTGGCGCGGCTCGGCTATCCGGCTTGACCGGCTGCCGGGCAGGGTGCGTGCGAGCAGGCACCCTTGCTGGAGAGTTCCGTTCGGTGGCCATGCCCTGACGGCAGGCAAGCCAAATATCGAATGTCGATCATTAGAGATGCTAATGAGAGTGTTCCCACTTTCACTTCAGCAACCTGCGGCCGTTTCGTATCTTTTAAATGGAACGGCAATGGTGTCCTTCGGGGAATCCGGGCGAAAATTCAACCGCCGCGACACTTCAATGTTTGCAAAATGGAAACCTTTTAGCGAGTATCACAACGAGAAGAAACGATCAGAAGGGGGGGGTCGCACCGGAATCGCCGGTGACCGGGTTGTGTGTTCGACGTGGATTGCGAGCAGATTCGGCCGCTAGGCGAACGGTCCATCGAGAGGGAAGAACCATGCTACCCCTGCGTACTTTATCGCGACTCTACTCTTGCATCCTCCTGACATATCTCGTCCTTGCCGGGGCCGCGACGCCAGCCGCCGCGGACGAGCTGCTGGTGATCAGCAATGCCACCGACCCGGCCCGGGCCGAGGTCCGGTTCAGCGAGGCGGATCTGCTGGCGCTGCCCCAGGTCACGATCCGGACCCGGACCGACTACACCGATGGCGTGACCGAATTCGTCGGCCCGCTGGCCCGCGACGCCATCGCGTCCATCGGCGCCGGCGCGGCAACCAAGGTTCACCTGGTGGCGGCGAACGACTATGCCATCGACATCCCGCTCAGCGATTTCACCGACTATGACGTGATCCTGGCGTTGCGGACCAACGGCGAGCGCCTGACGATTCGCGACAAGGGTCCGATCTGGCTGATGTATCCGCTCGACGATCACGCGGAATTGCAGGATCCGATGTACAATAACCGGCTGATCTGGCAACTCACGGTGATCGAACTGCGGTGAGACTTTCGATCGGCATAACGCGCGGCCTCGCGGGGGCCGCGCTGCTTGGCCTGATGGGGCTGGCGGTGCTGGGTTTCCGGGCCCAGGAAAAGGACATGGAGAGCCTGCGCCAGTCGGGCCAGGAAACCATCTACTGGAGCACCTCGCAGGGCGAGGCCGAACTGGGGCGGTTCCGAGCCGCGCTGGCCCGCTTCGCGCTGGGAGAGCCCGAGGTCGACGCCAAGGCGGTCAATCTGCGTTTCGATGTTTTCTGGAGCCGGGTCGCGTTGTTCCGGCAGGGCGATGTCGGGCGGCGCATCCGGAACTACGACACCGAACTGGGTGTCGTAGCGGAACTGCGCGCGCTGCTGACGAAACACGAAACTGCCATCGTCAATATCTCGCGCGACGATCCGCCGGAGCTTCACCGCGAGATTCTCACCGAGTTCACGGCCGCTGGAAAGCGGCTGCGCGCCCTTTCGATGCTGGTGCTCGCGGGCGAGGAGGCGCGGCTGGGCGGCGCCCGCGATGCGGTGCGCTCGAGCGCCCGCCTGACCTGGATTTTCAGCATGGCGGCGCTGGTGCTGTCGGTGCTGCTGATCGGCATCATGCTGATCGAGACCCGGCGCTACCGCCGGATGGCCGCGGAAAGCGCCGAGGCCGCCGCCCGCGCCGAGGCCGCCAGCAAGGCCAAGTCACGTTTCCTGACGATGATGAGCCACGAGCTTCGCACCCCGATGAACGGGGTTCTCGGCTTGCTCGCGCTGATCCGTCAGACCGCGCTGAACAAGCGCCAGGTGCGCCTTATCGACCAGGCGGACCGCTCCGGGCGGCAGATGAGCGCGCTGCTGGGCGATATCCTCGACTTCTCCGATCTGCAGAGCGAAACCCTGGTGATGGCGCGCGACATGTTCGAGTTGCGCGCCCTGGCGCGGGCGGTGGAGGAGACCTTCGGGCCGATCGTCCAGCGCGAGGGGGTGAAATTCACCATCGAGATCGATCCGCAGGCGCCGCGCTGGGTGGTCGGCGATCTGACCCGGCTGCGCCAGGTGCTGGGCCATTTCGTCACCTTCCTGGTCGATGTGGTGGGCTCGAAGGATGTCCGGCTGACGCTGGCCCGGGGTGAGAGCGGCCTGGCCTTCGATATCGATGTCGCGGTGCAGGACAGCGACCGGCCCGGCTGGCAGCCCGAGGCGATGTTCGGCCGGGGCACGGCGAATTACGGTGATTTCGCCTCCGATTCGCTGGGCCCGATGATCGCCCGCGGGCTGGTGACCCTGATGGGCGGGACGGTCAATCTGCATCGCCCGGTGGCGGGCCGGGCGATGCTGTCGATTTCGCTGCCGCTGGAGCTGATCGACGGCGCCGCCGACTGTGTCCGGATCGAAGCCGAGTCGGTGACCGTGCAGGCCGTGCTGGCGGCGTTGCTGCGCAAGCTGGCGCGTGGGGTCTGGGAGCCGGGGGCGGCCAATCAGCAGGTGACCGCGATTCTGCTGGAAGCCGGCGGCGAGGAAGAAACCGTGCGCGCCGCCCGGCTGCGGTCCCACCATCCGGCGGCGCGGCTGGTCGCGGTCGGCGCGCCGCGCTCGGCCGGGCTGTTCGATGCGGTTTGCCCGCAACCGGTGACCGCCGAGGCGCTGGCCGCCGCCCTGAGCGCCGGCGCCGAGCCGCGGTTCGAGGTTTCGTGACCGGTCGCCCGGCGCCCGGCCTGCCGGAACCGGCGGGCGCATTCGCGGATCGCTCCGGCCGGTGGAGCGGAGCGCTCCCGGCCCGAGCCGTTTCATCGCTTCCGGGTGGGCCCGGATACTGGAGGATCAGATGATGCTATCGGGCTTGCGGGTTCTCCTGGCCGAGGACAATCCGACCAATCAGCTGGTCGCGGCGCAGATGCTGGAGAGCCTCGGCGCTTCGGTGCTGCTGGCGGCGGACGGCGTCGAGGCGCTCGAGATCGTCGCCCGCGAGCCGTTCGACGTGATGCTGGTCGATATCGAGATGCCCAGGGTCAGCGGCATCGAGGTGATCCGGGCGGTGCGCGAATCTTCCGGGCCGGTTGCCGAGGTGCCGATGATCGCGCTCACCGCCTATGTGATGCGCGAGCACCGGGCCGCCATAGCCGCCGCCGGAGCGGACGGCGTGATCGCCAAGCCGATCCTCTCGATCGAGCAGTTCGGCGCCGATATCCGGCGCTTCATGCGCCGGCGGACCGATGCCGCCGAGGCCGCCGAGGCCGCGAGCGGCGTCACCAGACTGGCCAACGGCGTGGCGCCGTCGGTGATCGACCGGAACATCTATGACACTCTGGCCGAGGCGATCGGGCCGGCGGCGATGAGCGAACTGCTGGGCAAGGTCGATTCGGACATGAAGGCGGCGCGCGCCAGGCTGGCGCGGGCGCTCGATCCGATCGACCTCGGCGAGGTCCGCTCGGTGACCCATATCATGATCTCGGTGGCCGGCGCGGTCGGCGCCCTGCCGGTGCAGGAGGGGGCCCGGCGGATGAACGCCGCCGGCCATCGCGACGACGCCGCGGCCATCGAGCGCGACATGCAGGAGCTGCTCGGCGAGATCGACCGGATGCTCGAACACCTTGGAGAACCGAATCACGGATAGGTGGATATGAACCCCTCCCCGACTGCGCTGGAGATGAAACTCCGGGCGCCGGAGACTGCCCGGCGCGGCGATATCGTCTACGCGAAGTCCGGCTGCGGCCGGCGGGCCGGCTTTGCCGAACCGGCGCGAGACCCGTGGCCCGGGGCGCCGGGCGCCGGCGGCCGGGCCGGGGACGAACGCGCGACGGCGGCCGATGCCTTCGTGGGCCTGTCCCTGGCCGAGATCGAGCGCCTTGTTATCGAGGCAACCATCCGCGCCTGCGGCGGCTCGTTGCCGAAGGCGGCGCGGGTGCTCGGGGTCAGCCCGTCGACGCTCTACCGCAAGCGCGCCGGCTGGACCGGATAGTGGTTTGAGCGAAACAAAACAGTCCACCGACAGGCGGGTTGTTTTGCTTCGGAAAATCAAACCACATCAAGAGGATAACCTAATGGGGTGGCCCGACATTTCGGGATCGAAATGTCGAATTCAAACCACTAGGGCGTGTACTGATGAACCGGCGTCGGGTTGGCGCCGCGGCGTCGATGCCGGTTTTCGAGCCGGCGCCGGCCGCAAATCCGTGCGCTGACGACCTTCGGATTCGTGCCGGAAGGCGGCATCGGACCACGGTGTCTCCGGACTCGCGAACCGGGACGGCGTCGGTCCAATGCGGCCCGCCGACCGCAGGTCCCGCCCGGGGGGCAGCCATGGTAGCGCCCGCCCCGCCCGCGGGGCGCATCTTGATGCGCCGTTCCGGCGTGGAATGGCGGAACAAGTTCCGCCCTACGATGTTGGATCAGCCCGTCAAATCCGCAGGCCGATTGCCCGATGCGGCCCGCCGGCCGGAGGTCCCGCCCGGGGGGCGCCCCCGGGGCAGCGCCCGACCCGCCCGCGGGGCGGGCGTTCCGCGCTCACCCCCGGGACGGGCGCCGCCCTCGACTCGAAGCTTCGGCGATGAAGGTGAGCGGCTCGAACCGGCGGAATATCATGGCGCCGGGAACGGCGGCTCCGGGCCGAACCCGGCCCCTCGCCGGAGCCGTTACGGGCGACCGGTGTTGACCCGTGAGCGGACATTGCCGCTGGCAACGCCAGTCGATGCCAGCTTGCGCCGACCCCGACCCAGGTCATGCCCCGGCCCCGGTTCAAGCCGGGGACAGGCTTTGACCGGCAACTGTAGTTATTTTTCGGTCATGTTGCGAAGTCGGCCTCGTCCCGGATCATGGCGTTGAGGATGGTGAGGAGCTTTCTGGCGACGGCGATGATGGCTTGTTTGGCGCTCTTGCGCTGTTCCTCGAGGCGGGCTCGGAAGGCCTTGAACCGTGGATGGTGGCGCGAGGCCTGGAGCGCAGCGAGGTAGAGCATCCGGCGGACCACTGGTCGGCCTCCGGCGATTGCGCGGGACCGTGTTCGCTTGCCGCTGTCGCGCGCGACGGGGGCGAGCCCGGCGAGGGCGGCGATGCGGCGCCGGTCGAGGTGGCCGAGTTCGGGGCGCTCGGCGATCAGGATGGCGGCGACAACGGGACCGATGCCGGGCGCGGTGCGCAGGCGCTGTGCGGTGCGGGCGAAGGCCTCGTCCTCGGCGACCAGTTCGGCGATGCGCGCTTCGACGCGGGCGATGCGCCGGTCCAGGAGCCGGATGTGCGAGCGGATATCCGCGCAGGCCTCGGTGTTGGCGGTCTGCTTCAGCCGCGTCGCCTCCTGCTTGCGCATCTCCACCAGCTGCAATCGGCGCGCCGCCTGCGCCTGGAGGGCGCGACGCGCCGGCGGGACCGGCTCGGTCGGGGCCGGGCGCAGCCGCTCGCCCATATCGGCCAGGAGGCGGGCATCGACCCGGTCGGTTCCCCGATCGAGCCGGGGACATGCTTGGCCGCAACCCCGATGGCGCGGGCAAAATCGCGCGCCCGGGCCGGGTTGAGCCGCGAGAACCGCACCCCGGCTCGCTCCAGCGCCTCGCAAAGAGGCCGGTCGTAGCCGCCGTTCACCGGGAAATCGATCCACTGGATCGATTTCCAACCCGGTTCACCCTCGAATATGACCCAGGCCTCCAACCGCGCCGCGCGTCGGGCGAAGGCGGTCAGCGCCCGCCCGCCATTGGCGATCTGTTGCGCCCCGCGGCCGGGCTCGCAAAGGTCGAGCCAATCCTTGGAAACATCGACACCGATGAAGTTATTCTGCATGATCCACTCCTGTCCCCCGGATCGGGTCCGGGGCAGGCTCTGTACTGCGGGGTCTGCGCTAACAGCCCCATGCAACTGTTCAGGTTGACGATCGAAGACGCGGGCGGCTCCCACGCCGGCTCACGGGCTCTCGAACCCTGGGGCCTCACGGGATGCCGTCCGCTACCCGCATTAAAGCAGATTTCCGTTAGACAGGGGCCTCGACGGGCAGGGTGCGTGTGACCCTTCGAGGTCCCGGATCAGGTCCGGGACATCGGGGCATGAGTCGCCGTC
The DNA here is from genome assembly GCA_022573605.1 of Pseudomonadota bacterium. Lineage (GTDB taxonomy): Bacteria > Pseudomonadota > Alphaproteobacteria > Rhodobacterales > Rhodobacteraceae > Thermohalobaculum. The sequence goes on from JACZTQ010000055.1 coordinate 10,677, forward strand.
AATGGAATTCGGTATCACGCTTCGCGCATCCTGGCATAAGGAGTCCATGACCCGGGGCGCAACGGACTCCGCCCCAGCCGAAGCTGGGGCGGAAATACCCGTCTGTGGGTATTGGGGCTTCTCCCGGCCAACCGGCCTCGGGACGGGTGTGAGAACGGGGGGAGTTCCCGCCCCTCTGCGCATCCTGGCAGGGAGTGTCCCCTCCATAGACCAGATGTGGTAAAAGAACCGTTAACATCGCGGCGGCAATTATGCCCCGGTATTTGCCCGGCTTTGCCGCGAGTTTCAGAGCGTCGCCCGACCGTGCCCGCCGGGACCGGGACTCCGCCCGGCCGGCGCAAAAAAATTGCGCCAAAGCTCCGGCAGGCCTTTCCTCGCGCCGCGAATGCGATAGTTTCCGTATATGGAAACGGTTTTCACATGCCGGATTAGCGGGCTGGAGGGACGGAAATGAGTGACGCCAAGACGAGATCCTCGGGTCAGGTGCGCTCGCTCACCCGGGCGCTGACCCTGCTGCGCCACCTGGCCGAGAGCGGCGACGGCATGTCGCTGACCGAGCTTTCCGAGTCGGCCAGCCTGCCGCCTTCCACCACCCATCGTCTGCTGACCACGCTCGAGTCCGAGCGCTTCGTGCGGCCCGACCCGCAGGGCGGGCTCTGGCGCATCGGCGTCGCCGCCTTCTTCGTCGGCGCCGCCTTCGCCCGCAGCCGCGACAAGCTCACCCTGACCCGGCCCTATCTGCGCCGGCTGATGGAAGTGTCCGGCGAGACCGCGAACCTGTTCGTCGAGAGCGACGGCGAGGCGATCTGCATCGGCCAGATCGAGTCGCGCCACGCCATGCGGGCGATCACCGGGGTCGGCGGCCGGGTGCTGCTGCATTCCTCGGGCGCCGGCAAGGCGCTGCTGGCGCATATGGAGCCCGCCCGCCGGCAAAGGACACTGGCGACCATGGCGCTGCCGCGCGAGACCCAGCGCACCATCGTCGACCGGGGGCGGCTCGAATCCGAGCTCGACGAAATGCGCGCCCTCGGCTACTCGGTCGACGACGAGGAGCACGCACTGGGGTTGCGCTGCGTCGCGGCGCCGCTGTTCGACGATCTGGGCCAGGCGGTGGCGGCGATCTCGGTCTCCGGCCCGAGCGCCAGGATTCCGGTCGAGCGGCTGCCGGTGCTCGGCCGCCTGGTCGCCCAGGCGGCGCTCGAAGCGACCCGCGACTATGGCGGCGCGGCGCCGGTCGCGGCCCAGTAGCGCGGCCTGCCCGGAGGCCGGGTCAAATCCGCTGGACGCCACCTGGCGGCTTTGTTATATGCCCTCTCACCTCAGCGAGGATCGGCTCTTCCGGCGTAGCTCAGTGGTAGAGCATCGGACTGTTAATCCGTGGGTCGTAGGTTCGAATCCTACCGCCGGAGCCAATCGCCTGAATGAAATCAACGACTTCGCGAGATGGCCCTACAGCGCATCCGGCCCTCGGTCTCACGTAGGCTCGCAAGTTAGCGTTATGTTGCCTGGAGGTTCGGGTCGGACACTCGGGGGCAGGTCACCCTAACCAAGCGCTCTGACGACATGACGCGCAATTTCCTTTTCCTCGTCGGCCGGGACAATCCAGATTTCCGACCTGGAATTGGGATGATCAATGCGCAAGCTTCCATCCCTGTTGCGCGCTTCGGAAATTTCAACGCCCAACCAACTCAAACCGCGGATAATCTTGCTGCGCACCGAATGCGCGTTCTCTCCAATTCCACCCGTGAAAGCTATTGCATCGAGTCCCCCCATCGCCGCAATCATTGACCCGGCATGCCGGACCGCCCAATAACAGAAATGTTCCACCGCGAATTTCGCTTCCGGCGCCTGTGACGCCAGAAGTTCCGCCATATTGGATTTGCCGCAAGCGAGTCCGGCAAGCCCCGATCGTTCGTTCAACAGCGATTCCGTTTCCGCAATGCCGAGGCTTTCCGCCAGGCGCAAAACGGCGATTCCATCAATATCCCCGATCCGGGTCCCCATCGTCAGGCCGCCGAGCGGCGAGTACCCCATGGTTGTTGCAACGGACTTTCCATCGACAATTGCGCACTCGCTGGCGCCATTACCAAGGTGAAATGCGAGCAGTTTTCCTGGCAATGGATGGCCACTCAATTTTGGCAAAGTCTCTACGATGCTCGAGTATGACAGGCCATGGAACCCAAATCGTCTGAAACCTTCGGATACATAATTGATGGGTAGCGCATAGCTGGTAGCTACTGCTGGATTACCGGAATGAAAAGCGGTGTCGAAACATGCGATTTGCGGCAGCTCGGGAAAAATATCTGCAATTGCATTTATTCCCGATAAATTATGCGGATTATGGAGTGGTGCGAGGTGTTGGCAGGCTCTGATCTCGGCAATTACATCTGATGTCACTCGCATGGGCGCTGTTAAATTTACACCGCCGTGCACAATGCGATGGCCAACGGCGCAGATTTGCTTCATGGATATTCCATGTTTTGCTATAGAAGTGAATATCTTTTCGAGAGCGTTTTTATGCGAAGTGCAGTCAATTGATTCTATGTTGCCATTTACCGTAAGTATCGAGTTCTTGCCAATTTCAGAGACAAGACCATAAAGCACCTTATTCATCAATTCGTTGATTAAGGCAAATTTTAAGGAAGAAGAGCCAGCATTGAGAGCAAATATTAGTTTGCTATCATGTCTCTCCTTTTCCATTGATTTGCCTTTTACTTCTTTAATTGCGGTAGTGCCGGGCGTCAGCTCACCTCGAAAGCCAGCTCCATCACCTTGCCGTCCGGTCCGTTGATCGGCACGAGGTCCTGCGGGCAGGCCGAGATCACCGCGATCGCGGGCATCTCGGCCTTAAACACCACCCGGTCGCCCGGCGCCGAGACCGTGGGCAGGAAACCGA
>JACZTQ010000352.1 GCA_022573605.1 Pseudomonadota bacterium
AGGGGACGCACCGTCTATTCGGCGGCGCCGGGCGCCTCGGCCGGGTCCGGGCCGGTCCAGATGATCTCGGGCAGGGGATGGTGCGCCATTGCCCGGCGCAGCCGGCGGTCGCGCATGTAGGGCGAGCTTGACCAGCCGCCGCGCAACAGCCCGGTCAGGCCGAACCACAGGCTCAGCGCCCCGGCGCCGAAGAAGCGCGTCAGCCAGACCCGGGCGGCCAGCGCCGACGGGGTCACCACCAGGGTCAGCACCGTGGCGATGCCCAGCCCGAAGACCACGGCGGTGGCCAGCTGCACCCACCACAGCGCCGTCGGGGCGCCCAGGTTGATGCCGCCGCCGGCGAAATCCAGGCTGACCGCGAACATCATCGGCGCCAGCCCCGCCATCGTCGTGATGGTGGTCAGCAGCACCGGGCGGATGCGCGCCTCGGCGGTGCGCACGATGGCCTCGAGCGGGTCCATGCGCCGGGCGAACTCCTGGTAGGTGTCGATCAGCACGATGTTGTTGTTGACCACGATCCCGGCCAGCGCGACGATGCCGGTGCCGGTCATGATGATCGAGAACTTCTGCCCCATCACCATCATGCCGATCAGCACGCCGGCCACCGACATCACCACGGCGCTGAGCACCAGCGCCGAATGGTAGAACGAGTTGAACTGGGCCAGCAGGATCACGAACATCAGCCCCAGCGCCCCGGCGAAGGCAAACATCAGGAACGCCTGGCTCTCCTCCTGCTCCTCGCGGTCGCCGGTGAACCGCGCCGCGACCGAGGCGGGGAAGGGGTTTTCCTCGGCGATCCAGCGCTCGAGTTCCCCGATCCTGGCGATGTCGGAGGTCGCCTCGTCGACGCCGGCCCGGATCAGGAAATAGCGCTGGCCGTCGCGGCGCCCGATCTCGGCCAGTTTCGGCGCCGGGCGCCGGGTGATGAAGTTCGACAGCGGCACCTGCCCCCTGGTGGTGGTGATCTTGAGGTTGTCGAGAGTGGAGAGCAGCCGGTCCGCCGGCGGGAACCGGACCCGGATGTCGAGCTCCTCGTCGGCATCGGCCGGGCGGTAGGTGTCGAGGATCGCGCCCCGGGTCACCGCCTGCACCAGCGGGCCGATGGTGGCGACATCGGCGCCGAAGCGCCCGGCGGCGGCGCGGTCGACCTCGATGCGCCAATCGATGCCGGGCAGTGGCCGGGTGTCGTCGATGTTGATCAGCCCGGGGGTTTGCTCGAACCGCGCCCGGGCGATCCCGGCGGCGCGGATCAGGTCGGCCCAGTTGTTGGAGGTTACCTCGAGCTGGATCGGCTTGCCGTGCTGCGGCCCGTCGGTTTCGCGCTTGATCTCGGCCAGCACGCCGGGGATCGAGGTGATGCGGCGCTCGATCTCGTCCAGGATCTCGTCGCCGGAGCCGCGCCGGTTCCAGGGCGCCAGTTCGAGCTGGACCTGGCCGACCGCGTCCGGCGGGCCTTCCTGGCCGCGCTTGTTGGCCAGCCCGCCGCCGCCGGAGAAGGCGAACACCGCCGCGACGCCGGGCACCGACATCACGGCGCCCTCGGTCGCCCGGACCATGCGGTCACGCTCGGCCAGGCTGAGATTGCCGCGCGCCCGGACATAGACGATGGCGCGCTCCGGCTCGGTCTTGACGAAGAACTCGACCCCGTTGTTGTGCGCGCCATAATAGCTGAAGGTGCCCGCGATCAGCGCCACCGCCACCCCCAGCGCCACGAACGGCCCGACCGGGTTCAGCACGATCGCGCCGATGACCCGGCCGAACGGGCTCCGGCGATACGGTTCCGGCGGCGGCGGCGGCGCGACCTTGCCGCCCAGCACCCGCGCCCGGGCCTGCGCCAGCGTCCGGCTGATCCGCCCGGCGACGCCGCCGAGGATCGGCAGGTAGATCAGCGCCACGATCAGCGAGGAGCTCAGCACGAAGATCATCGTGATCGGCAACTGGCCCATGAACTGGCCCGGCATCCCGGGCCAGAACAGCATCGGCAGGAAGGCGCACAGCGTGGTCGCGGTGGAGGAGACGATCGGCCAGAACATCCTTCGCGCCGCTTCGGTGTAGGCGGTCATCGGGCCGACGCCTTGCGCGATGCGCTTGTCGGCGTATTCGACCACGACGATGGCGCCGTCGACCAGCATGCCGACGGCCAGGATCATGCCGAACATGGTCATGTTGTTGATGCTCATGCCCAGCGCCGACATCAGCCCGAACGAGAGCAGGAACGAGCACGGGATGGCGATGCCGACCAGGATCGCGGAGCGGAACCCGAGTGCCGCCAGCACCACGATCATCACCAGGACAACCGCCGTCAGCACGCTCGATTCGAGCTGCCTGATCATGTCGGTGACGCGCGACGACTCGTCCATCGAGAAATCGACCTTGACCGCCTGGCGCAGTGGTTCGGGCCAGCCGTTCACCACCCGCTGCACCGTCGCCCGCACCGCGTCGACGGTCTCGATGATGTTCTCGCCGATCCGCTTCTTGACCTGGAGCGAGATCGATTTGGCGCCGTTGAAGCGGGCCCGCCCGGTGGCATCCTCGAAGGTGCGCCGGATCTCGGTGACATCGCCGAGCCGCACCACCCGGTCGCCGTTGACCTTGACCGGCAGGTTGCGGACATCCTCCAGGGTCTCGAACGAGCCCGGAACGGTGACCGAGAAGGTGGCCGTCGCGCTCTCGACCGAGCCGGCGGCGATGAGCTGGTTGTTGCGGTCGAAGACGGTGAGCAGATCCTCCGCGGTGACGCTGTAGGATTCCATCTTGAGCGGGTCGATCAGCACCTCGACCATCTCGTCGCGGTGGCCGGTCAGTTCGGCCTCCAGCACCGACGAGAGGCTCTCGATCGCGCGCTGGAGGTCCTTCGACAGCCGCAGCAGGGTGCGTTCCGGCACCTCGCCGGACAGCGAGACCACCAGGATCGG
>JACZTQ010000056.1 GCA_022573605.1 Pseudomonadota bacterium
CGCTGCGTTCCCCTCCCCTGGAAGGGGAGGGGACAGGGGAGGGGTTGGCGACGGTCGTGCTGCATGGCGCTATCCGATCACAGCGCCGCGGGAGCCGCAAGGCGCGATTGCGCTCAGCCCCAGGTGGCGATCTTGCGCTTGGTCTCGAAGCCGGCCCAGAGCGAGGCCAGCACGCAGCCGGTGAACAACCAGAGACCCCAGGCCGAGACCACGTGGCCGATGCCGACGCCCTTGATCAGCACGATGTAGAGGGCGATCAGGAACACGTCCGCCATCGCCAGCTTGCCGATGATCTCGATCAGCGGCAGGGCGCGGGCGCCGAGCCAGCCGAAATGGATCGCCGCCAGGGCGAGCGTCTTGGCGTAGGGGATGACGACGGCGAACAGCGCCACCAGGGCGGCGAGTGCTGCGTCCGAGTGCCAGAGATCGGCGACGCCGCCGAGGATGGTGATCTCGCTGCCGGAGAAATAGGGCAGCCAGCCGGCGCGGGCCAGCGGGGCCAGCCAGGAGGCCGGGTAGAGCAGCAGCAGGAGCAGGTTCAGCGGGACCACGGCGGGTCTAACAGACATGACCGCGGGCCTTCATGCCGGGCGCCATCGGGAGGGCCGTCACCTAATCGCCTCGATCGGTCCCTCGCCCAGCCCGTTGACGAACTGGTGCATGTAGGGGTTGCCGGTGCTGTCGATCTCGGCCGCCGGGCCGCACCACTGGATCACCCCGTGATGGATCATCGCCACCCGGTCGGCGATCTTCCTGACCGAGGTCATGTCGTGGGTGATGGTCACCGCGGTGACCCCCATCTCGACCACGATCTCGCGGATCAGGTCGTTGATCACGTCGGCCATGATCGGGTCGAGCCCGGTGGTGGGCTCGTCGAAGAAGATGATCTCGGGCTCGGCGCAGATCGCGCGGGCCAGGCCGACGCGCTTTTGCATGCCCCCCGAGAGTTCGGCCGGGAACAGCTCGGCGGTGTCCTCCTCGAGGCCGACGCGGCGGAGCTTCTCCATCGCGATGGCGCGGGCCTCCTCGCGCGGCAGCTTGCGCGAGCCGTGCAGCAGGCGGAAGGCGACGTTCTCCCAGACCGAGAGCGAATCGAACAGGGCGCCGCCCTGGAACAGCATGCCGAACTTGTCGAGCAGCGCCTCGCGCGCCTTGCCGCGCTTGCCGGCGACGTTCTCGCCGTCGACCTCGATCACGCCGGCGTCGGGCGCGATCAGGCCGAGGATGCATTTCAGGGTGACCGATTTCCCCGTGCCGGAGCCGCCGATGATGACCAGCGATTTGCCGGTCGGCACGCTCAGATCGACGCCGAGCAGGACAGGCTTGGAGCCGAAGCTCTTGGTGACGCCGCGCATCTCGATCTTGGGCATTTCGATCTTGGGCATCTCGATTTTGGCAGTGTCGGTCATCTTCGTCAGCCCGGGAACAGGGCTTCGGTGAGCAGGTAGTTCGAGGCCAGGATCAGGATCGAGGCGGAGACCACCGCGTTGGTGGTGGCGCGCCCCACCCCCTGGGCGCCGCGGCCCGAGTGGTAGCCCTGGTAGCAGCCCATCAGGGCGATGATGAAGCCGAACACCGCGGCCTTGATCAGGCCCGAGGTCACGTCGCCGGTCTCGAGAAATTCGTAGCTCGTCTTGAGGTAGGTCGCGGGGTTGAAGTCGAGCCGGGCGGTGCCGACCAGGAACCCGCCCATGATGCCGATGATGTCGCCGATGAAGACCAGGATCGGCAGCACGATGACGGCGGCCAGCAGGCGCGGCGCCACGAGGTATTTCATCGGGTTGGTCGAGAGCGTGGTCAGGGCGTCGATCTGCTCGGTGACCCGCATGGTGGCGATCTCGGCGGCGATCGAGGAGGAGACCCGGCCCGCCACCATCAGCCCGCCCAGCACCGGGCCGAGCTCGCGGGTGATGGCGATGGCGACGATCGAGGGCACCACGCTCTCGGCGTTGAAGCGCGAGCCGCCGGCGAAGATCTGCAAGGCCAGGGCGCCGCCGGTGAACAGCGCCGTCAGGCCCACCACCGGCAGCGAGAAATAGCCGATGCGCATGAACTGGCGGGCGATCTCGGCCGGGTACCAGGGCGGGCGGAAGACATGGCCGAGGCCGGAGACGGCGAAGGCGCAGAGCGCGCCGGTGGCCTGGCAGAGCCAGAGCACGGTGGCTCCGATCGAGGCGACAAAGCCCTGGATCGCCAAAACGACGGGGGAAAGGATGGGCATCTGCTCGTGCTCCGGTTCCGGTTGCGCTCCGGGTGCGCCCGGTGTGTTGCCTGCGTTCAGGCTCCCGTATAGCGTCGTCGGTAGCGGCTTCCAAGGGAAGTGAGAATTTCGTGACCGATGGTGCCGGCGGCGGCGGCGAGGTCGTCGATGCTCTGGTGCGGGCCGAGCAACTCGACCATGGCGCCGGGAGCGGCGGCGGGGCAGCCGGTCACGTCGAGGCCGATCAGGTCCATCGAGACCCGGCCGGCGAAAGCCAGCCGCTGGCCGTCGATCCAGCCGCTGGCGCCGCCGCTCAGGGAACGGATCAGCCCGTCGGCGTAGCCGCTCGAGAGAGTGGCGATGCGGGCGGGCTGCTTTGCGGTCCAGGCGGCGCCGTAGCCGACGCTCGCGCCCGGCGCGAGGTCGCGGACCTGGATGATCGGCAAGTGGAGCGAGACCACCGGCCGGGCGGCGCTGAAGGGCCAGCCGCCATAGAGGCCGATGCCGGGCCGCGTCAGGTCGAAGTGGTTGCCGGGGCCGAGCAGGATGCCGGCGGTGGCGGCCAGCGAGCGGGGCAGGCCGGGCAGGGCTTCGGTCAGGCGGGCGAATGCGGCGAGCTGGGCGGCGTTCCGGGGGTGGCCGGGCTGGTCGGCGCAGGCGAGGTGGCTGATGACCAGCCGGACGGTGGCGGGCAGGGGGGCCAGCGAGGCGAGTTCGCCCGCCGCCAGGCCGAGGCGGTTCATGCCGGTGTCGAGCTGGATGGCGCAGGGCGCGTTCGGGTGGGCGCCGAACCAGGCGGCGGCCTGGGCGGCGCTGTTGAGGACCGGGCGCAGGTCGTGGCTGGGGTAGAGGGGGGAGTCCGGGTCGGATTGGGGGTCCGGTGCGATTCGGCCCCCCTCCGATTCGATACGGCCCCCCTCCGATTCGATACGTCGCCCCTCCCTAACCCTCCCCCCCGCGGGGGGAGGGGACTGCGTTGCACCGGGGGGAGGGGACTGCGTGGCACGAGGTTGGGAGGGGGGCGCGTAGCCGCCGAGGATGTAGATGGTGGGGTCGGGGCCGAGGGCTTGGCGGAGTTCGGCGCCTTCGCCGGGCAGGGCGACGAAGAAGCTGCGCGCGCCGGCGCGGGCCAGCGCCGGGGCGACCCGGGCGGCGCCGCAGCCATAGGCGTCGGCCTTGACCACGGGGGCGGTCTCGACCTCGGGAGCAGTGAGGGCGTCGAGGGCGCGCCAGTTGGCGGCGATGGCGTCCAGATCGATGGCGAGATCGCCGCTCAGCGTCACGAGAAGTCCCGGTCGTAGCCGGCGCGTTCGCGCACCGGATCGGAGAACTTGGTGTACTTGCCTTCGAAATGCAGATCGACGGTGCCGATCGGGCCGTGGCGGTGCTTGCCGATGATGATTTCGGCCTTGTTGTGCAGCGCCTGCATCTCGCCCTCCCACTTGGTGACCTTCTCCTGCATGGCGATTCTGACATCGGACGGGGTAATATCGTTCGGTTCGGTCGGCTTTTCGCGCTCTTTGTAATATTCCTCGCGGAACACGAACATGACCACGTCGGCGTCCTGCTCGATCGAACCCGATTCGCGCAGGTCGGCAAGCTGCGGGCGCTTGTCCTCGCGGTCCTCGACCTTGCGCGAGAGCTGGGCCAGCGCGATCACCGGGATGTCGAGTTCCTTGGCGATGGCCTTCAGACCCTGGGTGATCTCGGTGACCTCCTGAACCCGGCCGTCGTTGCGGCTCGAGGCCGGGCGGACAAGCTGGAGATAGTCGACCACCAGCAGGTCGAGGCCATGGCGGCGCTTGAGCCGGCGCGCCCGCGCCGCCAGCGAGGAGATCGGCAGCGCCGGGGTGTCGTCGATATAGAGCGGGGTCTTCTCCAGTTCGCGGGCGATCTCCAGGAAGCGGCGGAAATCGTCCTCGGGCATTCTGCCCTTGAGGAGCTCATCCGATCTGATTTTCGATTCCCCGGCGAGAATCCGGGTGGCGAGCTGCTCCGACGACATCTCCAGGGAAAAAAAACCGACGACGCCCCCCGCGATCGCCCCTTCCGTCCCGTCCGGTCTGGTTCCCTTGCGGTATTTGCGGGCGATGTCGAAAGCGATGTTCGTGGCGAGCGCCGTCTTGCCCATCGATGGGCGTCCCGCGAGAATGATGAGGTCGGAATTCCTGAAGCCGCCGAGCTTGTAGTCGAGCTCGTGCAGGCCCGAGGAAATTCCGGCCATGCCGCCGCCTCTCTGGAAGGCGGCGTTCACCATGTCCGCGGCTGCCGTGGCCGCAGCGGAAAAATTTATGAATCCTCCTCCCCGGTTGCCGCTTTCGGCCAACGTGTAAAGGGCCTGTTCGGCCTCTGTTATCTGCTCGGCGGGTTCCGCCTCGGTATCGAAGGTGGCGGCGCGCGCCATGATCTCCTCGCCGATCTGGACGAGATCGCGGCGCAGTGCCAGATCGCGGATCATCTCGGCGTAATCGCGCGCCGCGACGATGGAAATGGTGGCGCCGGCGAGGCGCGCGAGGTAGTCGGTGCCGCCAAGCTCGGCCAGCCCCTCGTCGTCGGCGAGGAAGGGCTTCAGCGTCACCGGCGAGGCCAGCGTGTTCTTGCGGATCCGGCCCGAGGCGATCTCGAAGATCCGGCCATGCACCGGCTCGTAGAAATGGTGCGCCTTGACGATCGAATCGATTCGGTCGAACACCTCGTTGTTGAGCAAAAGCGCCCCGAGCAGGGCCTGCTCGGCCTCGATATTGTTGGGCTGCAACTGCGTTGCCGCGATTTTGGCGCCGTCTGCCATGAATCGGAAGTCCCCCGAACCGAGGCAAGATCGATGCATCATACAGGGCTCCAGGCAAACATGAACGAAGCATGAACTCAAGGCTAATCTGGGGACAAGATTTGACAGTTTGTGAATAACATGGGGGAAACCTGTTCTAGCCCGTTGAAAGTCCTGAATTCCCGCCCGGAGCGGGGCGTGAAAAAAACTTGTTGATATGTCTGTGGACGGGTTGGAGGAAAACGCCGGGACAGCCGGTGGAAGGAAACCACCGCGCGAAGCGGCACCGTCACGGCCCTCTCCCCCGACCCCTTCTCCGGGGCTTACGCGGCCGCATCTGCGGCCACGGTCCCCTGCGAAGCCCAGAGGGAGAGGGGGGCGCTAGTGGCGGGGGCGGGGCGGTATTCGCGGCGGTGCGGGGAATTCCCGGGTCAGGTCCGGATCACCCGGCCTTGGGTTCGTCCTCGACCAGGGTGCTTTCGCCCCCGACCGGCGAGGTATCCTCCTCGACCAGCGGGCTTTCGCCCTCGATGTCGGCCGCACCGCCGATATCGTCGAACAACTCGGCGATCTCGAACTCGGCGGCGGTGTCTTCCTCGGCCCGCACCTCCTGGATCGTCTTGCCCGTCGCTTGCAGCCTGGCCTCTTCCTCGGAGCGGGCGACGTTGACGCTGATGGTGGCCGCGACCTCGGGGTGCAGCACGACCCGGACCGGGTGCAGGCCGAGCTCCTTGACCGGGCGCTCGAGCACGACCTGGCGCCGCTCGATGGTGAAGCCGCCCTCGGTGGCGATCTCGGCGATATCGCGCGAGGTGACCGAGCCGTAGAGCGAACCCGATTCGGCGGCCTGGCGGATGATGACGAACTGCTGGCCGTCGAGCTTGACGGCGGCCGCCTCGGCCTCGCCGCGGCGCTCGAGGTTGTGGGCCTCGAGCTGGGCGCGCTCGGTCTCGAAGCGGACCAGGTTCGACTTGGTGGCGCGCAACGCCTTGCCCTGGGGCAGCAGGAAGTTGCGTGCATAGCCGTCCCGGACCGAGACCACGTCGCCCATCTGGCCGAGTTTCTCGATGCGTTGCAGGAGAACGATTTCCATTGTCGACCCCTCCCTTACTGGACCGCGTAGGGCAGCAGCGCGAGGAACCGGGCGCGCTTGATCGCACGGGCCAGTTCACGCTGCTTCTTGGATGAAACGGCGGTGATGCGCGAGGGCACGATCTTGCCCCGCTCGGAGATGTAACGCTGCAACAGCCGGACATCCTTGTAGTCGATGGCCGGCGCGTTCTGGCCCGAGAAGGGGCAGGACTTGCGGCGGCGGAAAAACGGTGTGCGAGCCATCAGGACGTTCCCTCCCGGCTTTCGGTCTTGGGACGGTCGGCGCCAGCGGTCTGCGGGCGGTCGGCGCTAGCGGTCTTTGGACGGTCGGCGCTCCGGTCGGGGCCGCGATCACCACGGGGGCCGCCCCGATCACCGCCCCGATCACCACGGGACCCGCGATCGCCGCGGAAGCCGCCGCGATCGCCGCGAAAACCGCCCCGGCCGCCCCGCTCGTCGCGGCTGGTCTTGGCCTGGATGACGGCGCTGGGGCCTTCCTCGTGGGCGTCTACCCTGACAGTGAGCACCCGCATGATGTCGTCGTGCAGGCCCATCAGGCGCTCCATCTCCTTGACCGCCGCCGACGGCGCGTCGGTGCGCATGAAGCCGTAATGGCCCTTGCGGTTCTTGTTGATCTTGTAGGCGAGCGTGCGCAGGCCCCAGTATTCGGTGCCAGCGACGGCGCCGCCATTGTCCTTGAGGATCTGGCTGAAATGCTCGACAAGACCTTCCGCCTGGGCGTTGGAGAGATCCTGGCGGGCAATGAAGACATGCTCGTAGAGAGCCATTGTCACGTCCCTTTTGTCCGGCGCGCTTCAAAACACGGGGGGCAATCTCCCGAACCCGTATACGAGAGGCGTCGCGATCGATTGCCTCGGGAGAGAGCGCGCATATACGCGCCCGCGAGGGGGAATGCAAGGCCAACCCGCGGGGCGGTCCGGGGCTGGCTTGACATCGCCGGCGGGGCGGGCGCAGGTAGCGGACAGGGAGCGACGGGGGAGAGCAATGCGAGCCTTCACCTTTCCGGGGCAGGGCGCCCAGGCGGTCGGCATGGGGCGCGGCCTGGCCGACGCCTACCCGGCGGCGGCGGCGGTGTTCGACGAGGTCGACGAGGCGCTGGGCGAGGCGCTGAGCGCGCTGATCTGGGACGGACCGATCGAGGAGCTGACCCTGACGGCGAACGCCCAGCCGGCGCTGATGGCGACCTCGATCGCGGCGCTGCGGGCGCTGGAGGCGGAGGGCGCGGGCATCGAGGCGGCGAGCTTCGTGGCCGGGCACTCGCTGGGCGAGTATTCGGCGCTGTGCGCGGCGGGGGCGCTGAATTTGGCCGACACGGCGCGGCTGCTGCGGACCCGCGGCGAGGCGATGCAGGCGGCGGCGCCGGTGGGCGTGGGCGCGATGGCGGCGCTGCTGGGGCTGGATTTCGAGACCGCGCGGGCGGTGGCCGAGGAGGCGGCGCAGGGCGAGGTCTGCCAGGCGGCGAACGACAACGATCCGGGCCAGGTGGTGGTTTCGGGGCACAAGGCGGCGGTCGAGCGGGCGATCGCGATCGCCAAGGGCAGGGGGGCCAGGCGGGCATTGTTGCTGCCGGTCTCGGCGCCCTTCCACTGCGCCCTGATGCAGCCCGCGGCGGAGGTGATGGCGGAGGCGCTGGCCGAGGTCGAGATCGCCGCGCCGAAGGTGCCGCTGGTGGCCAATGTGCGGGCCGAGGCGGTGAGCGATCCGGACGAGATCAGGCGGCTTCTGGTGGCCCAGGTGACGGGCCCGGTGCGCTGGCGCGAATCGGTGCTGTGGCTGGCGGCGCGGGGGGTGACCGAACTGGTCGAGATCGGCGCCGGCAAGGCGCTGAGCGGCATGGCGCGCCGGATCGACCGGGCGCTGGCGACGAGCGTGGTCAATACCGCCGAGGATGTGAAAACGCTGGCCCGGGCGCTGGCGGGCTGAAGGAGAGATCGGATGTTCGATCTGACCGGCAAGAGCGCGCTGGTGACCGGCGCCAGCGGCGGCATCGGCGGGGCGATCGCCCGCGCGCTGCATGGGCGGGGCGCGGCGGTGGCGCTGTCCGGCACAAGGACCGGGCCGCTGGAGGCGCTGGCCGCCGAGTTGGGCGAACGGGCGCATGTGTCACCATGCGACCTGTCGGACGCGGCGGCGCTGGCGGCGCTGCCGAAACAGGCGGCCGAGGCGATGGGCGGGCTGGACATCCTGGTCAACAATGCCGGCATGACCCGCGACAACCTGTTCATGCGCATGTCGGACGAGGAATGGGACCAGGTGATTGCGGTGAACCTGAGCGCCGCCTTCCGGCTGAGCCGGGCGGTGCTGCGCCCGATGATGAAACAGCGCTGGGGGCGGATCATCTCCATCACCTCGATCGTCGGCGTCACCGGCAACCCCGGGCAGGGCAACTATGCCGCCGCCAAGGCGGGCATGATCGGCATGTCGAAATCGCTCGCGGCCGAGGTTGCATCACGCGGCATCACGGTGAATTGCATCGCCCCGGGCTTTATCGCCACGGCGATGACCGACAAGCTGGGCGAGGATCAGAAAACCAGGCTGCTGGGGGCGATTCCGGCGCGGCGGATGGGGACCCCGGACGAGATCGCCTCGGCGGCGGTCTATCTGGCCTCCGGCGAGGCGGCCTATGTGACCGGGCAGACCATCCATGTGAATGGCGGCATGGCGATGATCTGATCGCGACATTCTGAATTTGCGCGGCGCGACAGTTGTGCTAAGGAACGCGCGGGAAATTCTTGACGGGGCGCAGTCGTGACTCGATGTGGCCCTGGAGACACAAACAACCAAAGGGCCGAAGGTGGCCCGAATAACAGGAGCGGACATGAGCGACATCGCGGATCGGGTCAGGAAAATCGTGGTCGAGCATCTCGGCGTCGAGGAAGACAAGGTGGTCGTGGGCGCCAGCTTCATCGACGATCTGGGGGCCGACAGCCTGGATACCGTCGAACTGGTGATGGCCTTCGAGGAAGAGTTCGGCATCGAGATCCCGGACGACGCCGCCGAGAGCATCCAGACCTTCGGCGATGCGGTGAAATTCATCACGGAAAAATCGGCGTAACCCTGGCCGATCAGGTTGCAGGCGCGGCAATCGGGCGACCGGGAGCTGCGTTTTTGTTTATCAGCCTGTGTGCCGGTTGGGTATGAATCCGTGTGAGTTGGCCGGAGTTACCCCGAATACGGGTCGCCGACAGCCGAGAGGAAGCGGGACAGGAGCCTGACATGCGCCGAGTTGTCGTCACCGGCCTGGGAATGCTTTCGCCATTGGCCTGCGGGGTCGAGCAGAGCTGGAAGCGGCTGATTGCGGGAGAATCGGGCGCCGGGCGCATCCGCCATTTCGACGCCTCGCGCCTGACCAGCCGGATCGCCTGCGAGATCCCGCTCGGCGACGGCGGCGACGGCACCTTCAATGCCGACCAGTGGGTCGCGCCGAAGGAGCAGCGCAAGGTCGACCGCTTCATCACCTACGCGCTGGTCGCCGCCGAGCAGGCGGTGGAGGACGCCGGCTGGCGGCCGGAGGACGAGGCGAGCCGGCAGCGCACCGGGGTGATGATCGGGTCGGGCATCGGCGGGCTCGAATCGATCGCCGCCACGGCGGTGACGCTGAAGGAGCGCGGGCCGCGCCGGGTCTCGCCGTTCTTCATCCCGGGGGCGCTGATCAATCTGTGCTCGGGGCAGGTTGCGATCAGATACGGCTTCAAGGGGCCGAACCATGCCGTGGTGACGGCCTGCTCGACCGGCGCCCATGCCATCGGCGACGCCGCCCGCCTTATCGCGCTGGGCGACGCCGAAGTGATGATCGCCGGCGGGGCCGAGAGCCCGGTGTGCGAAATCGCGGTCGCCGGGTTCGCCGCCTGCCGGGCCTTGTCGACGCACTACAACGACACCCCGGAGCGCGCCTCGCGGCCCTATGACAAGGGGCGCGACGGCTTCGTCATCGGCGAGGGCGCCGGCATCGTGGTGCTGGAGGAGTTCGAGCACGCGGTCAGGCGCGGCGCCAAAATTCATGCCGAGGTGCTGGGCTACGGCCTGTCGGGGGACGCCTATCACATCACCTCGCCGGCGCCGGACGGCGAGGGCGGGTTCCGCTCGATGTCGGCGGCACTACGCAGTGCCGGGCTGGAGCCAAGCGCCATCGACTATATCAATGCCCACGGCACCTCGACGCCGCTGGGCGACGAGATCGAGCTGGGCGCGGTGACCCGGCTGATGGGCAAGCACGCCGGCGGGGTGACGATGTCGTCGACGAAATCCTCGACCGGGCACCTCTTGGGCGCGGCCGGGGCGATCGAGGCGATCTTCTCGATCCTGGCGATTCGCGACCGGGTGGCGCCGCCGACGCTGAACCTGGAAGACCCCTCGGTCGAGAGCGAGATCGATCTCGCGCCGCTGGTGAAGGTCGAGCGCGAGATCGATATCGTGCTGTCGAACTCGTTCGGGTTCGGCGGCACCAATGCCTCGGTGATCTTCGGCCGGGTCGACTGAGGTTGGGTGGGAGCGACGCATGCGCAACATGGCGGCGAACACAATCTCGATCCTGATCGTTGCCGGAATCGTGCTGCTGGTGGCGATCGGCATCGCCAAGCGCGAATATACCGCGCCGGGGCCGTTGCGCGAAGAGGTGATCGTGGTGCTGCGCAAGGGGGCGGGGCTGAAGGACACCTCGCGGATTCTGGCGGAGCACGGGGTGATCGAGAACGAGTTCCTGTTCCGGCTCGGGGCGCGCTACCGGCGCGAGGACCGGGCGATTCGCTATGGCGAGTATCTGATCCCGGCCGGAATCTCGATGGAAGAGGTGCTGGCGCTGCTGGTCCGCGGCGAGACCATCGAGCACAAGCTGACCGTGGCCGAGGGGCTGACCAGTTATCGGATCGTCGAGATGCTGCGCGCCAGCCTGATCCTGACCGGTGAGATCGCCGAGGTGCCGCCGGAGGGCAGCCTGGCGCCGGACACCTATTTCATCCAGCGCAACCAGAGCCGGAGCGATCTCCTGGCGCGCATGACCGAGGCCCAGGCGGCGGCGCTGGCGCAGGCCTGGGAGATGCGCGCGCCCGATCTGCCGCTGACCAGCCCGGAGGAGGTGCTGATCCTGGCCTCGATCGTCGAGAAGGAGACCGGGGTGGCGGACGAGCGGGGCCGGGTCGCCTCGGTCTTTCTCAACCGGCTGAAGCGGGGGATGCCGTTGCAGTCCGACCCGACGGTGGTCTACGGGGTCACCGGGGGAGAGGGGCCGCTGGGGCGGGGATTGCGCCGCTCCGAACTGGATCGGGTGACGCCCTACAATACCTATCTCATCGCCGGGCTGCCGCCGACCCCGATCGCGGCCCCGGGGCGCGAGGCGATCATGGCCGTGGTTAACCCGGAGGAAACGGATTTCCTCTATTTCGTTGCCGACGGCAGCGGCGGGCATGTCTTCGCCACGACCCTCCGGCAACACAACCGCAACGTGGCGGCCTGGCGGCGTATAGAGAAGAATTCCAAACCTTAACAAAGTATTAACAGAGTTTTTTAACAAAATACCTGAAGAATTTTCTTGACTTTGCGAACGCTGTCGGATAGACTTTACGGCATGCTGGAAATGGTGTGAACGGGCGGGCCGGGGGGTCCGCCCTTGTCGTTTCCGGCTGTCACCAAATGAGAGGCACCACACGTGAGAACGACCGATGAACTCGGTCGGTGGGGGGGTGCGAGCACGGACAAGGCGGCAGGGAACCTGTCGATCCTTGCCCGTGCGCGGAAGCTCTTTGCCGGCCTGTCGCGCAGTCTGGAGGGCGAAATCGATCGCCTACAGGCTGCCAAGGAAGCTGAAGATGACCTGATCCGGGCCAAGGCTCTGGACGGTCTGATCCGGGTAAACCAGAAATCGCTGCAAACCGTGCTCGACATGGAAGCCAAGCTGATGCGCGAGGCGGACCAGCAACGGCCGGGAGAGGGAGTGATCGATCTTGACCAAGCCCGCGCCGAAATCGACCGCCGCCTTGATCGCCTCGCTGGCTGAGACGGAGCGGGGCGCGTTCCTCGACGGGCTGTCGGCGAACGCGCTGGCGGGGATGCCGTGGCTGTGGAACCTCTGGGCCCACCCAAAGCATCAGATCGAGCCCGCCGGCGACTGGCAGACCTGGGTGATCCTGGGCGGCCGCGGCGCGGGCAAGACCCGCGCCGGGGCGGAATGGATCCGGGCCCAGGTCGAGGGGGCGATGCCGCTCGAAGCCGGCCGCTCGCGCCGGGTGGCGCTGGTCGGCGAGACCATCGACCAGGTCCGGGCGGTGATGGTGGAGGGCGACTCTGGCCTGCTGGCCATCTCGCCGCCGGATCGCCGCCCGGAGCTGAAGATCAGCCAGAAGCGGCTGATCTGGCCCAACGGGGCCGAGGCCATGCTGGTCTCGGCGGCCAACCCGGAGGCGCTGCGCGGGCCGCAGTTCGACTGCGCCTGGGCCGATGAGCTGGCGAAGTGGACCAAGTGCCGCGAGGCCTGGGACATGTTGCAGTTCTGCCTGCGGCTGGGCGAGCGGCCGCGCCAGGTGGTGACCACCACGCCGCGCGACAACGAGGTGCTGATCGAGATCATGGGCGATGCGCGAAGCGTCGTGACCCATGCCGGGACGCAGGTGAACCGGGCCAATCTGGCGCCGGGGTTCTTCGACCGGCTGAAAGGGAAATACGGCGGCACCACGCGGGGCCGCCAGGAACTGGACGGCGAGCTGGTGCGCGGGCGCGAGGGGGCGCTCTGGACCCCGGCGATGATCGACGCGGCGCGGGTGCGCGAAGCGCCGGAGCTGGACCGGATCGTGGTCGCGGTCGATCCGCCGGTGACCAGCGGCCCGAACGCCGACGAATGCGGCATCGTGGTGGCCGGCGTCAGCCGGAAAGGAGAGCCAAGTGAGTGGGAAGTTTATGTCTTGGCTGATTTCTCGGTTGCGGGCCACAGCCCGCTCGCTTGGGCGGGAGTCGCTGCTGAAGCTTATCGAGATTTTCAAGCAGACCGGCTGGTTGCCGAAGTGAACCAGGGCGGCGATCTGGTCGAGAGCGTGGTGCGCGCGGTCGATCAGCAAATCAGTTATCGCGCCGTGCGGGCCACGCGCGGCAAGCGGCTGCGGGCCGAACCGGTGGCGGCGCTCTACGAGCAGGGCCGGGTCCGGCATGTGGGCGGTTTTCCCGAGCTGGAGACTCAGATGTGCCGGTTCGTCGCCGTCAACAGCGGCGGGATCAAGAGCCCGGACCGGCTCGATGCGCTGGTCTGGGCGCTGACCGACCTGATGCTCGACGGCGCCGGGCAGGGGATGCCGAGGGTGCGGAAACTGTGAGCGGATCGACGCAACCCTCGCGCCGTCATTCCCGCGCAGGCGGGAATCTCTCGACAGCGCCATGAGATCCCCGCCTTCGCGGGGATGACGCAATGAAACGCGGCGCTGGCCCGCAGCACCCGGCCCC
>JACZTQ010000353.1 GCA_022573605.1 Pseudomonadota bacterium
CGCTTGCCCTTGGGATGCCCCGCCGCCGGATCGGGCCGGGCCGGGGTCTCGCGCTGATCCGGGGTCATTCCGGCTCCCCGTAACGGGCCGCCAGCATCGCCAGCACCGCCCGCGCCGCCTGGCACTCGCCGCCCTTGGGCCGGCCCGACCTGGCCTTCGGGGTCCAGCCGAAGATGTCGAAATGCACCCAAGGCGTGCGGCCGACGAAGCGCTTGAGGAACAGCGCCGCGGTGATCGCGCCGGCGAAGCCGCTCTTCGGCGCGTTGTCCAGATCGGCGATGCCGGGCTCGATGTCGCCCTCGTAGGGCGGCCACAGCGGCAGCCGCCAGATCGGGTCGGCGGCCTGATCGGAGGCCGCCGCCAGCTCCGCCGCCAGTTCCTCGTCATCGGTGAAGAAGGCCGCCAGGTCGGGCCCCAGCGCCACCCTTGCGGCCCCGGTCAGGGTCGCCATGTCGACGATCAGGGCGGGCTCGTCCTCGCTCGCCAGCGCCAGCGCGTCGGCCAGCACCAGCCGGCCCTCGGCATCGGTGTTGTTGACCTCCACGGTCAGCCCCTTGCGCGAGCGCAGAATGTCGCCGGGGCGCATGGCTTGCGCCGCGACCGAGTTCTCCAGCGCCGGGATCAGCACCCGCAGGCGCAGCCCCAGCCCCAGCCCCATGATCATGTGGGCCAGCCCCAGCACGGTGGCGGCCCCTCCCATGTCCTTCTTCATCAGGGCCATCGATCCGGACCGCTTCAGGTTCAGTCCGCCGGTGTCGAAGCACACCCCCTTGCCGACCAGTGTTATCGCCGGGTCGCCCTGGTTGCCCCAATGCAGGTCGATCAGGCGCGGCGCCTGCGGCCCGGCCCGGCCGACGGCGTGGATCAGCGGCAGGTTGGCCTCGAGCAACGCCTCGCCGGTGATGACCTCGACTTGCGCTCCGTGGCGCTCGGCGATGCGCCGCGCGGCCCGCTCCAGCGCCTCGGGCCCCATTTCGTTGGCCGGGGTGTTGATCAGGTCGCGGGTGATGAAGACGCCCTCGGCGATCCGCCCCAGCCGGGCGCCATCGACGCCTTCCGGGGTCTCCAGCTCCGCCTTCACCTCGACGCCGTCGCTCTTGTAGCGGTCGAAGCGGTAGCGGCCCAGCATCCAGCCCAGCGCCGCCTGCGCGGCCTCGCCGGGGCTCAGATCGCCTTCCAGCCGGTAGCTCCCGGCGGGCGCGGCACGGGCGAAGCTGCCCAGATGCAGCCGCTCGCGCCGCCGCTCCGCCGCGGTGCCCCAGCCGACCAGCACCCGCTCGACCGTGCCATCCGCGCCGGGCAGCGCCAGGGCGGTGCCGAGCCGGGCCTTGAAGCCGTTGGCGCGGACCCAGGCGGCCTGGGCGCCGGGCAGTTCCGCGACCAGATCGTCGAGCGCTTCGGCGGTTACCGGCCGGATCGGAATCGGCTTGTCGCCGGTCTCTTCGCTCATTTTGTTTCCTCCCGACGCCGGTCTGCCTGCGGCCTCGCGCCAAGCCTAACCCGGCCCGGCGCCAAGGCAAAGTCCGAAGCGATTTCAAGCAAAGTGACGTCACTTCGCGACTCGGAAATCGCGCCGGCCGAATGGTTGGAGCATCTTTGGTGAATCGGGGTTTGGCGGAACAGCTCTAGAGCAAATTCCACCCAGGTAGAGCCGCCCTCCCCGCCGTCATTGCCGGGCTTGACCCGGCAATCCAGTCCTTTGCTCAATCGGTCAAGACCTGGATGCCCGTGTCAAGCACGAGCATGACGTGGCTCTACTTGAGTGGAAACAGCTCTACCCGCCTGAAATCCCGTCCAGGTATTGCCGCATGGCATCGACCGAATCCGCGCCCAGGCCGCGGATCTCGGCGACGATCGCCACCGCTTGATCGGCCGCCCCGTCGCGCGCCGCGCGGTTCAACTCGGCCGCCGCCGCCGACAGCCGGGTCAGGCCCAGATGCCCGGCCATGCCGACCAGGTCGTGCCCGAGCCGGGCAATGGCGTCGATATTGCCGGCCGCCGCCAGCTCGTCGAGCCGGGTCAGCCGGTCGGTCAGCTCGATCAGCCCGTCGGCCATCAGTTCGTCCAGCACGACGGCGCCGAGATGGCCGCCGAGCCGCGCCAGATACCCGGTATCCAGCACCGGCTTTTCCGGCTCGGGGGTGCGCCATTCGAACATCGGTGACTCCGGTTTCATCGGCGCCAGACTGGCACGTTTCGGTTAACCGGGTGTTCAGCGGAGCGGGCGCGCGGCGGGACCGGCCCGATCGGTCATTTCCGCCGCTTGTGCTCTTCCAGCCGGGGCATGATCTCGACGAAGTTGCAGGGCATGTGGCGGTAGTCGAGCTGGAGCGCCAGGATCTCGTCCCAGCCGTCCTTGCAGGCGCCGGGCGAGCCGGGCAGGGCGAACAGGTAGGTGCCCCCCGCGACCCCGCCGCAGGCCCGCGACTGGATCGCCGAGGTGCCGATCTTGGCCATCGAGATGGTGGTAAAAGCGGTGGCGAAGGCCTCGATCTCCTTCTCGTAGACGTCGCGGTGGGCCTCCACCGTGACATCGCGCCCGGTCAGCCCGGTGCCGCCGGTCGAGATGATCGCATCGATGCCGGGGTCGGCGATCCAGGCGCTGAGTTGCGCCGCGATCTTGTCGCGCTCGTCGATGACGATGGCCCGCGCCGCCAGGGTGTGCCCGGCCTTGGTGAGCCGCGCCACCAGGATGTCGCCGGAGCGGTCGTCGGCCGGCGTCCGGCTGTCGGAGACCGTCAGGATGGCGATATTGACCGGGATGAATTCGCGGCTCTGGTCGATGCGGCTCATTGGCGGTCTCCATGAAGGTGCGCGGGGCAGGGGGCGCGGTAGGGGCGCGCGGGGCAGGGGGCGCGGGGCAGGGGGCGCGGGCGGACGGTCACTCCAGCTTCGGCCCCTC
>JACZTQ010000354.1 GCA_022573605.1 Pseudomonadota bacterium
CCGGGCGCCAAGGGACGCGGCCTCGGCGGCGGCGGCCCCAATGGCGTCGGCGGCGGCTGATTGTGCGGCGGCTGATTGCGCGGCGGCGCTGGCGGCTTCGGTATCGCCGGCCTCGGCGGCGGCATCGAGACGGGCGCCGAGCGCGGCGACTGCGGCCTCGGACTTCGCCGCCCCGGCGGCCACGGCGTCGTCGAGATCGGCGAGGCGGCCCTGGGTATCGATCTGGCCGGGAACGAGATATTTCGCCACCCCCGCGGGCAGGTGCGGCGCCAGCTTGGGCGCGGCCCAGAGCGTCAGGCTGGCGATGAAGATAACGCCGACCAGGACCATCAGCGCGGTGGCGGCGAGGGAGCGATGCCCGTGTTCGTCGTCATGGGTGTGGTCTTCGGGCGGCAGGTCTACGGGCGGCAGGTTTGCGGGCCGGGGTGCGTCCGGCGCAGGATCGTCGTGCCGGACCGGGTCGCGGGCGGGCGCCTGCGCGGCCTCCGGTTCGGCTTCGCTCACCGGTTCGGCTTGCGCCTCGGGCTCGGCCACTGGCACTGGCTCGGGCGCCTTCGCGAGTTCGGGCACGGGCGCCTTTGCGGGCGCCTTCTCGCCATCCTTCCTGGCCGCCGGCTTTGCGGGTTTCTTTTTCCTGGCGGCCTTGGGATCCTTGGGCTTTCTCATTCAAACGATCCGTTTCGTGTTGCCGGCGGCGCCGGACAGACTCAGGCGCATATCCGCCGAGATTAGGAAGCGCGAGGCCGCGCCGCAATCGTCATCGCCGGTTTTATTGCCCGGCGCCGGTGGAATAGGCCTGGATCGCCGCCAGCATAGCGGTCACATTCGGCGCCTCGGCGATCACGATCCGGTGAAATCCCGCTGCCTCCAGAGGTTCGGCGGCGGCGGGCGAGATGGCGAGCAGGCCGGTGTTGTCCAGCCTGTGTCCGGCGCCGGTGAGGTGGCGGGCGAGGATCGCGCCGGCGCGGTGCGACCAGATGGTGACCAGATCGACGCTGCCCCGGGCCAGTGCGGCGGCGACCGGGGCGGGCGGCGGGCCGGTTTCCTCGGCCCGGTAGACCACCGCCTCGGTGACCCGCAGCCCGCTCTCGGTCAGCCAGGTCTTGAGGTCGCCGGCGGTGTCGCGGCCGCGCGGGTGGAAGAAGTCGCGGATGCCGCTGCGCTGCGCCAGGTCCGCCAGGGCGCGGGCGTCGCCGCCGGCGGCGAAGCAGTCGCGATAGCCGGCATTGCGCGCCGCCTCGGCGGTGGCCTTGCCGACGCACAGCGCGGGCAGGTCGCGCCGTTTGGTCAGCGCGGCCAGCGCCCGCACGCCGTTGGCCGAGGTGAACAACAGTCCGCCGGTGTTGGGCGGGAGTTTCAGCGTCGCCACCGTGGGCACGATCCGGGTCAGGGGCCAGATCATCGGGTCGATACCCTCGTCCTCGAGGGCTTCGGCCAGGGCGCGGCTGCTGTCGAGCGGGCGGGTCAGCAGTACTTTCATGTCGAACCTCGCATGTGATCCTTGGTATCAGACCTCGAAAAAACCCGGGCCGGCGCGCGAGCGCAGTTCCTGCGCCGCGTCGGTTCCCATTGCGGCGGCCTCGCCGAGCGGCCCGCGCCGTTCGGTGGCGAGGCGCTCGGAGCCGTCCGGGCGGATGATCTCGCCGCGAAAGCGCAAATCCTCGCCGGTGATCTCGGCCAGCCCGCCGATCGGGGTCCGGCAGGAGCCGTCCAGCGCCGCGAGGAAGGCGCGCTCGGCGGCCAGCCGGGTCGCGGTGGGAGCGTGGTGGATCGGGGCCAGCAGGGCCTCGGCGGCGGCGTTATCGCCGCGGGCCTCGATGCCGATGGCGCCCTGGGCGATGGCGGGCAGCATCTCGTCGGGCGAGATCGCGGCGCGGATCGCTTCCGCCCGGCCGAGGCGGTGGAGCCCGGCGCAGGCCAGGAAGGTGGCTTCGGCCACGCCGTCGGCCAGCTTGCGCAGCCGGGTCTGCACGTTGCCGCGGAATTCGACGACACGCAGGTCGGGGCGGCGATTGAGGAGTTGCGCCCGGCGGCGCAGCGACGAGGTGCCGACCACGGCGCCCGCGGGCATCGCCGCGAGGTTGGCATGGGTCAGGCTGACGAAGGCGTCGCGCACATCCTCGCGCGGCAGCAGGCCGGCGATGGCGAGGCCGGCGGGCAGGATGGTGGGCATGTCCTTCATCGAGTGCACCGCGATGTCGATGGCGCCGGCCAGCAGCGCCTCCTCGATCTCCTTGGTGAACAGGCCCTTGCCGCCGATCTCGGCCAGCGGACGGTCGGTGACCCGGTCGCCGGTGGTCTTGATGACGGTGATCTCGAAGGCGGCCTCGGGCAGGCCGTGCGCCGCCATCAGCCGGGAGCGGGTCTCGTGCGCCTGGGCCAGCGCCAGGGGCGAGCCGCGGGTGCCGATCTTCAGCGGCTGGTCCGGACTGGGGAGGGTCGTGGTCATTTTCGATCTTTCTGCTGGCCTGCACTCACCTTAGTTAAGAGGATCGAGGGATGCACGCAATGTGGCGGAATGGAACCATGGACGGCAGGATCACCCTTCTCGGCATCGAATCGAGCTGCGACGAGACTGCGGCGGCGGTGGTGCGGGCAGAGATCCGTGGCGCCGAGGCCGCCGCCCCCGGCGAGATCCTGTCGAATGCGATCTTCGGCCAGGAGGACCTGCATGCGCGCTACGGCGGCGTGGTGCCGGAGATCGCGGCAAGGGCCCATGCCGAGCGGGTCGATCTGGTGGTGATGCGGGCGCTGGAAGAGGCCGGGGTCGGGTTGGGCGAGCTCGACGCGGTGGCGGTGACGGCCGGGCCGGGGCTGATCGGCGGCGTGCTGTCCGGGGTGATGGCGGCCACCGGGATCGCCGCCGGGGCCGGGCTCAAGCTGGGCG
>JACZTQ010000355.1 GCA_022573605.1 Pseudomonadota bacterium
CATGGCGCTCAGGGCGGGGACGCTGGCGCTGGCCTATCCCCAACTCGAGGCCCGCGCCGGGGTCTGACCCCGCCGCGCCCTGCCGGCGCCGCGCCGCCCACCCGCCCACCCCTGCGCGCCGCCGCCAGGGCGCGGCGGGGTCAGAGGGGGCGGATTTCACGCGTGAAACGGGTGTCAATACGTTGATTTTACTAGATTTTCCAAAAATAAGGTTGTTATGGTTAATGAACCATTGCATGAGGGGTGCCGGAAGGGAATCTCGTATCAGACGGGATTATCCGCGCCCACCGCCTCGGCGACATGGGCGAAGCCGTCGCGCTCCAGCAGCCGCTCCAGCCCGCGGGCGATGCGGCCGGGCAGGCCGATGCCGTGGTAGATCATGGCGGTGTAGAGCTGCACCGCGCTCGCCCCGGCGCGGATCTTGGCGTAGGCCTGCTCGGGCGTGGCGACGCCGCCGGTCCCGATCAGCGCCAGCTTGCCCCCGGTCAGCCGGTAGAGGCTTGCCAGCACCGCGGTCGAGGGCGCGAACAGCGGCTGGCCGGAGAGGCCCCCGGCCTGGTCCCGGTGGCGGCTGGCCAGCCCCTCGCGCGCCAGCGTGGTGTTGGTGGCGATGATGCCGTCGAGGCCATGCGCCAGCGCCGTCTCGGCGATATCGGCCAGTTCGGCCTCGCCGAGGTCCGGCGCGATCTTCAGGAACACCGGCTTGGCGCCGCCCAGATCGGCTTTCGCCGCCATCACCCGGCCCAGCAGCGCGTCCAGCGCCGCGCGTCCCTGCAACTCGCGCAGCCGCTCGGTGTTGGGCGAGGAGACGTTGACGGTGAAGAAATCCGCCTGGGCCCAGAGATGGCGCAGCACCGTGACATAGTCCTGCGCCCGGTCCTCGGCTTCCTTGTTGGCGCCGAGGTTGACGCCGACAATGCCTGCGCCGCGCGCGCCCGCCAGCCGGGGGGCGACCGCCACCATGCCGTCGTTGTTGAAGCCGAAGCGGTTGATCGCGGCCCGGTCCCGCGTCAGCCGGAACAGGCGCGGGCGCGGGTTGCCTTGCTGGGCAAGCGGCGTCACGGCGCCGATCTCGAGGAACCCCGGCCCGGCGGCGAGGGCGGCGCGGATCGCCTTTGCGTTCTTGTCGAACCCGGCGGCGATCCCCACCGGGTTGGGCAGCGCCAGCCCGGCCAGAACCGTGGCCAGCCGGGGCGAGGTCACCGGGCCGCCTCTCGGCCCCAGCCCGGCGTTGAGCGCCCGCAGCGCGATCGCATGCGCGGTCTCCGGGTCGAGGCGGCGCAGCAGCCGCAGCCCGGCGCGTTCCAGCAGGCTCATTGGTCCACTCCCTCTGGAAACAACTGCCCGGCGGTCGGTATCTGGTGGATCGGCATCGGGCGCAGCAGTGCGGCAGAGCCGCGCGGAGGTCAAGCGCCAACCTCTCCACCCGCAGTCCCCTCCCCCCTCGTGGGGGCAGGGCTATCGCATATGGGCGAGAGCCTGCCCAAGCTGGCGCGGCGGGGCCCCGCCCATTGCGCGGCGCGGCATCCGGGGCCAAGGGAACGGCGCGATGCGCCGTCCCCCCCTCCCTACCCTCCCCACCATGAAAAGAATGGGGAGGGGGGAGGAGGGCAACAGCGGCCCGGCAGGCAAGAGCGAAACGCGTTCCAAGAAGCGGCAGCGGCGAAATTCCCGCGCGGCGCTCGCGTTGCGCCCCCTCCCCCCTCGTGGGGGAGGGTAGGGAGGGGGGGAGCGCCGCCAGGCGCTCACCGGCGCCGCGCTCGCCATATGCGATAGCCCTGGATGGGGAGGGGGGCGGCGCGCAAGCCCGCTCCCGGTCGCCAACCCCTCGACCCTCGCGCAATTGCGCTTCAATAACAGGGTGTGCCCGGCTGGAAAATAGGATATCCCGCAACCTCGCGACCGCCCGGCCAGCCCCCGTGCCCCAAGGAACCCCCTCCATGTCCGACTATGTCTTCGAGCCGCCCTTGCGCCCGTCCCTGCCGATCCGGGGCACGGATCGGCGGTTTCCCGTGCGCCGGGTCTATTGCATCGGCCGCAACTATGCCGCCCACACCATCGAGATGGGCCACGACCCGGACCGCGATCCGCCGTTCTTCTTCCAGAAGAACCCGGACAATCTCGATCCCTCGGGCGAATTCCCCTACCCGGTCAGATCCTCGGACGTGCACCACGAACTGGAAATGGTGGTGGCGCTGAAATCCGGCGGCCTGAACATCCCCGTCGAGCACGCGCTCGATCACGTCTACGGCTACGCGGTCGGGCTCGACATGACCCGGCGCGACCTCCAGGGCGAGGCCAAGGACCTGCGCCGGCCCTGGGAGATCGGCAAGGCCTTCGAGCGCTCGGCGCCGTGCGGCGCGCTGGTCCCGGCGGCCGAGATCGGGCACCCCTCCGCGGGCCTGGTTCAGTTGCGCGTGAACGGCGAGGTCCGCCAGACCGGCGATCTGGGCCAGATGATCTGGAAGGTGCCGGAGATCATTGCCTATCTGTCGGACTACTTCGAGCTGGCCGCGGGCGACGTCATCATGTCGGGCACGCCCTCGGGGGTCGCGGCGGTGGCGCGGGGCGACCTGATGGAGGCTGAAATCGCGGGCGTCGGCACGCTGCGCGTCACGGTTGTGTAAGGGGATGGCGCTCAAGGTCTCATCCCCGCTCGACCACCGATGCTGCTCCGGGGATCACCGGGGAAGATGATCGAGGGCGCGCTTCATGCCGGGCTGGGCTGGACGGTTGCCGGCACACTGGTCGCCGCCAGCTTCGGCACCTCCTTCATCACCGCCGCCTTCGGGATTGGCGGAGGGGGCGTGCTGCTCGCCATCCTTGCCTCTCTGGTGCCCCCGGCGGCGCTGATCCCGGTGCATG
>JACZTQ010000356.1 GCA_022573605.1 Pseudomonadota bacterium
CTACATCGCTCGTGGTCTACAGCCAGCCCACTCATTCAACACCTGCTCACACGGAGCCGGTCGTAGGATGGGCCGCAAGCAAGCGAAGCGCGAGATCACCCACGAGCAAGCAGTCGCGCAGATGGGCCAAGTAGTCTATCCGATCAAGGAGGGCGACTACGACGAGATGCCCGCGGCTTATAAGAATATTGACGACGTCATGTTGGCCCAAGATGACCTAGTGACACCAGAGCACCGGCTGTCACGAGTACGGCCCAACTCATGAGATGAACTCCGCCGAGCGCGGCGTAACCCATGAGCCACGAATCGGTCTGACTGTATCCGGCAGCCAACCAGCCGAGACCACTAAGGAACCAGCCGCGCCACCACTCCGTGAGCACCCAGAGAGCCGGAAAAACACCGAGCCAAGCTCGCGGCCCGTCGATCGTGAACCATCGCGCGGCTAACCATCCGGTAATCGCAACGAAGAGAGCAAGCACGGCAACCAATGAGATCGTCAAGAACGCGGCGAGGGCAGCGTGCGCTGGACCGAAGTCGTGAATACTGACATACACCCAGTGAATTCCGCCAAGAAAACTCGCCGCGCCAAACGCAAAACCCAAGCGGAATGCGCTCCCGGGAGTCGCTCCGCGCCACGCGACCATCAGCGCAGCGAAACTGATCGGCGCAACCCAAAACAAGCCGAACGGCGCGTAGGAGAAGGGTAGCAGGCCAC
This sequence comes from Pseudomonadota bacterium, assembly GCA_022573605.1. Taxonomy (GTDB): domain Bacteria; phylum Pseudomonadota; class Alphaproteobacteria; order Rhodobacterales; family Rhodobacteraceae; genus Thermohalobaculum. The sequence goes on from JACZTQ010000356.1 coordinate 716, forward strand.
CCGCGGCCAACATCAGTAGAAGCTTCAGCTTAGGTACAAGGTGCATCGGCAGCTGTCACGATCAGCCACAGCGGGATCAATCAGCGTCAGGATCACAGCCAGCGCCGCACCCGCGCCTTGTAGTCGAGATAGGCCGGGCCGAGATCGCGCTCCAGCACCACCTCCTCGGGCAGGATGAACAACCGCAGCAGCACCGCGCGGAACGGCGCCAGCAGGATCAGCGCCAGCGGTGCGCCGAGGATCAGGGCAGCCCCCGCCAGGATCACCAGGTCGGCCAGGTAGATCGGGTTACGCGAGAACCGGTAGGGGCCGGCCTCGACCAGCGCGCTGGGCGCCCGATGCGGCACGATGGTGGTCCGCGCCTGGCGGAAGGCCAGCGCCGACCAGACGATCAGGGCGATTCCGGCCGCGACCAGGCCCCGCCCCGGCCACACCAGCGCCTCTCCCAGCGGCGCCCAGAGCCGCGCCAGCCCCCAGGCCGCCGCGATGAAACCGATCAGCCAGGCCGGGGGGGTGTTCAGGTGCTTCACGGCGCCATACCGACCGGCACCCCAACCGGCACATTGTCGATCAGCCGGGCGCGCCCCAGTTGCACCGCCGCGAACACCCGCGCCGGGCGGGCGGCGTCGAAGGTCCCGACCGGCGCCAGGCTGTCCGCCTCGCGGCACTCCACGTAGTCGATCTCATCGAACCCGGCCGCCCTCAGCGCCGCCGCCGCCGCCGCCATCTCGGCCGCTGCCGGTGCGCCGCGCGCGATCCGCCCGGCGGCGGCGAAGATCGCCTTGTTCAGCCCCCCCGCCACCGCCCGCTGGGCCGGGTCGAGATAGCGGTTGCGCGACGACATCGCCAGGCCGTCCGCCTCGCGCACGACCGGCCCGCCGAGGATCTCGGTCGGGATATCGAGATCGCGCGCCAGGCGCCGGATCACCGCCAGTTGCTGCCAGTCCTTCTCGCCGAACACCGCGAAATCGGCCCCGGCCTGGTTCAGCAGCTTGGTCACCACCTGCGCCACCCCCTCGAAATGCCCCGGCCGGGCCGGACCGCAGAGGCAATCGGTCAACCCGGCGACCCGGACCCCGGTGGCGAAGCCGGGCGGATACATCTCGGCGCGGCCGGGGGCGAAGATCAGATCGCAGCCGGCTTGCTCCAGCATCGCCGCGTCGCGGGCGTCGTCGCGCGGATAGGCGGCCAGGTCCTCGCCCGCCCCGAACTGGCTCGGGTTGACGAAGATCGACGCCACCACCCGCTCCGCATGGGCGCGCCCCAGCACAACAAGGCTCAGATGACCCGCGTGCAGCGCCCCCATGGTGGGGACCAGCGCGATGCGCTCGCCGGCGCCGCGCCAGGCGCGGACCCGGGTGCGCAGCGCGGCGACCGTGCTGACGGTTTCCATCGCGGCGTTCCTGTGTTTCTCTGGCCAAATCTCTAGCAGGGAAGCGGGAGGCGGGAAAGCCGGTGCGCGGGGGAACAATTCTGGTCATCGGGGCCTACGGCTTGATCGGATCGGCCGTTGCCCGGAGGCTGGCCGGGGCCGGGCACAAGGTGCGCGGCCTCGGGCGCTCGGCGGCGCGGGGGCGCCGCTTGGTGCCGGGGATCGACTGGGTCGAGGGCGACCTGCGCGCCATGACCGCGCCGGACGACTGGACCGCGGCGCTCGACGGAGTCGCCACCGTGGTCAACGCCGCCGGAGTGTTGCAGGACGGCGCCCGCGACAGCCTCCGAGCCGTGCACGACACCGCGATCCGGGCGCTGCTCGCCGCCTGCGCCGCAGGCGGGGTGAAGCGCTTCGTCCAGATCTCCGCCGCCGGGGTGTCGCCGGGTGCGGCAACCGAATTCTTCCGCTCCAAGGCGCGCGGCGACCGGGCGGTACGCGCGAGCGGGCTGGAGTGGGTGATCCTGCGCCCGGGGCTGGTGATCGGCCCGGACGCCACTGGCGGCACCGCGCTGCTGCGCGGGCTGGCCGCCTTCCCGCTGGTGCAGCCGCTGGTGCTGGGCGGCGCGCCGGTGCAGACCGTGGCGCTGGCCGACGTCGCCCGCGCCGCCTGCCTTGCGGCCGAGGGCAAGCTGCCGCCCGGCGCCGAGGCCGATCTGGTGACGCCGAAACCGGAGCCGCTGCGCGCGATCATCGCCG
>JACZTQ010000057.1 GCA_022573605.1 Pseudomonadota bacterium
GGTGGGTGGCGTCGATCACGGCGGCGATGGCGTTGGAGCGCAGGTAGTCCGCCAGTCCGGCGGCGCCACCGAAGCCGCCGCGCCGGGTCTCGGCGGCGATCGGGGCGGGGGCGGAGGTGACGCCGGCCAGCGAGGCGGTGACTTTCAGGCCGGGGAGGTCGCGCAGGCGTTCGGCCAGCTTGCGGGCCTCGGCGGTGCCGGCCAGCAGGAGGAGGTGGGCGGTCATCAGGAGAATCCCCGGCGGGCCTGGATCGCGCCCTGGCGGTCGATGACGATGATCTCGACGGCGATGGGGGCGCCGCGCAGGACATCCCCGATCACCCCGGCGGCCTCGGCGGCGACCGCCTCGGCCAGCGCCGGCCCGGCGATTTGCAGCGCCTCCAGCGCGGTGTTGGCGCCAGCGACTTGGGCGGCGACGCGGGCGGCGTCGGCCCCGGCGCGCGCCGCCAGTTCGCCGAGGCGGGCGAAATCGACCTGGCTGCGGCCGGAATGCAGGTCCATGGCGCCCTGGGCCAGCTTGGTCAGCTTGCCGATGCCGCCGGCGATGGTCAGGCGCGGCACCGGGTGCCGGCGGAGGTATTTCAACAGCCCGCCGGCAAAATCGCCCATGTCGAGATAGGCGACCTCGGGCAGGTCGTAGAGGCCGCGCACGGTGGCCTCGGAGGTGGCCCCGGTGGCGCCGACGACGTGATCGACCCCGGTGGCGCGGGCGACATCGATGCCCTGGTGGATCGAGGCGATCCAGGCCGAGCAGGAGAACGGGCGCACGATGCCGGTGGTGCCGAGGATACTGAGCCCACCCTCGATGCCGAGGCGGGGGTTCCAGGTCTGCTTGGCCAGCTCGGCGCCGTTGTTGACCGAGATGGTGACGACGAAATCGGCCGGCGAGCCGTGGGCGGCGGCGGCCTCGCTCAGCACGCCCTCGATCATCCGGCGCGGCACCGGGTTGATGGCGGGCTCGCCGGGCGGGATCGGCAGGCCGGGCTTGGTGACGGTGCCGACGCCCTCGCCGGCGCGAAAGCGGATGCCGGAGCCCGGCGGCGCCTTGGCGACGCGGGTGCGGATGGTGGCGAGATGGGTCACGTCGGGGTCGTCGCCGGCGTCCTTGACCACGGCGGCCTCGGCCCAGCCCTGGCCCGACGCGGTGCCGGCGATCTCGAAGCTCGGGGTCTCGCCGCGCGGCAGGGTGATGGTGACCCGCAGCCCGAAGCCGGCGCCCAGCAGCACCCGCACCGCCGCCTTGGCGGCGGCGGTGGCGCAGGCGCCGGTGGTCCAGCCGGAGCGGAGCTTGGGCGGGGTCTTGCTCATGGGGGTGGACTATAGGGGGCGGAGGTGAGGGCCGGAAGCGGGGAAAGTGCCGAGGGGTGATGCGGGCGGCGCCCGCCCTCCTGTCATCCCCGCGCCCCTCTGTCATCCCCGCGAAGGCGGGGACCTCTCGACACCACCCCGAGGTCCCCGCTTTCGCGGGGATGACAGGAGGCTCACAGGCTGTTCTTCCGACAAACCCGCCTTCGCCCCGATGCGTTAGAGTCTCATTAACCATAACTACCCTATTTTTCGATTTCTCTTCAAATTCAACAATTTGACCCCCATTTCACGCGTGAAATCCTGCTCTTTCACACCCTGCGGCGACCCGGCCGGGCCTTGCTTCCAGCCCGCCGGCAGTGAGAATTGCTTGCAGGGGGGAGCCACAAAACGGTTGTTTCCGGGCTTCGCCTGCGGCTCAAGGGCGGCTATATCAATCCTATGACCCGCACCCCGCACCTCCCCCATATCAACGGCGACTGGCCCGAGCTATTGCCCGGCTGGGTCTGGCTGGTGGGCGCCGGGCCGGGCGATCCCGGCCTGATGACGCTGCATGCGCTGAACGCGCTCGCCCAGGCCGATGTCATCGTCTACGACGCGCTGGTGGATGCGCGCATCCTTGAGTGGGCGCGGCCCGGGGCGGCGGTCGAGTTCGCCGGCAAGCGCGGCGGCAAGCCCTCGCCGCGGCAGCGCGACATCTCGCTGCGGCTGATCGAGCTGGCCCGCGCCGGCCAGCGGGTGCTGCGCCTCAAGGGGGGCGATCCGTTCATCTTCGGGCGCGGCGGCGAGGAGGCCCAGGCGCTGGTCCAGGCCGGGGTGCCGCTGCGCATCGTGCCCGGCATCACCGCCGGGGTGGCGGCGCTGGCCTATGCCGGCATCCCGGCGACCCACCGCGCGGTCAACCAGGCGGTGACCTTCTTCACCGGCCACGACGCCAGCGGCGAGGCGCCGGGCGCGCTCGACTGGGCGGCGCTGGCGAAATCCTCGCCCGTGCTGGTCGGCTACATGGCGATCAAGACCCTGCCCTCGATCTCGGCCCGGCTGATCGCGGCCGGGCGCAGCGCCGACGAGCCGGTGGCGATCATCGCCGACGCTACCCTGCCGACCATGCGGGTGCTGGAGACGACGCTGGGCCGGGCCGTGGAAGACCTCGCCGCCAGCGGGCTGGAGCCGCCCGCCATCCTGTGCATCGGCCGGGTGGTGCGGATGCGCCGGGCGCTGGACTGGATCGGCCAGATGGCGGGCGAGCCACCGCGCGATCTCGACCCGCTCGGGCTCGATCCGGCGCGGGACGCGGGGTAGGGCGGTGCGCGGGAGAGATGCGCGGCGTTTCGTTTTGCCCTTCCCCGGCTCGGGGGCCGGGGAAGGGGGAGAGAGGTGATCGGGAGTTGAGGCGGTGCGCGGACTGGTGATCTCGGCCCCGGCCTCGGGCAGTGGCAAGACCACGGTGACGCTGGGCCTGCTGGGTGCCTTGCGCCGGCGCGGGCTGCCGGTGGTGTCGGCCAAGGCGGGGCCGGATTACATCGATCCGGCATTCCACGAGGCGGCCACCGGCGAGCCCTGCGTGACCCTGGATGCCTGGGCCGCCCCGGCCGAGCAGTTGCGCGCCAGGGCGGTTTGGTGGCGGGGCTCGCACCTGGTGGTGGAAGGGGCGATGGGCCTGTTCGACGGCGCGCCCGAGCAGGACCATCCGCTGGGCACGGGCTCGACCGCGGATGTCGCCGCGGCGCTGGGCCTGCCGGTGGTGCTGGTGATGGATGTTAGCGGCATGGGCCAGGGGGCGGCGGCGGTGGTGGCCGGGCTGGCCGGGTTCCGCGCCGACGTCCATGTCGCCGGGGTGATCCTGAACCGGCTCGCCGGCGCCCGCCACGAGGCGATCGTGCGCGCTGCCGTCGAGACCGTGCTGCCGGTGCTCGGCGCGCTGCCCCGGCGCGACGACCTGGCGCTGCCGTCGCGCCATCTCGGGCTGGTGCAGGCGGGCGAGCGGGACGATCTGGAGGCTTTCATCGGCCGGGCGGCGGAGTGGGTGGCCGAAGGTTGCGATCTCGACGCCATCCTGGCGGATGCTGCCTATGTGCACGGCCCGGCAGCGCCGCCGAGCCATATGGAGCCGCTGGGTCAGCATATCGCGGTGGCGCACGATCTCGCCTTCGGCTTCGCCTATGCGCATATGCTGGACGACTGGCGGGCGCTGGGGGCGGAGGTCAGCTTGTTCTCGCCGCTGGCCGGCGAGGGGCCGGGGGTGGACGCCGACGCGGTGTTCCTGCCCGGCGGCTATCCGGAGCTCCACGCCGGGAGGCTGGCCGCGGCGGAGGGGTTCCGCAAGGGCATGGAACGGGCCGCCAGGAGCGGCGCGCTGATCTATGGCGAGTGCGGCGGCTACATGGTGCTGGGCGACGGGCTGGTCGATGCGGAGGGCGCGCGGCACCGGATGCTGGGGCTGCTCGGGCTGGAGACCAGCTTCGCCGAGCCCAAGCGCCATCTGGGCTATCGCCGGCTCTCGACGCTGGGCGGGTTGCCCTGGCACGGGGTGCTGCGCGGCCACGAGTTCCACTACGCCACCACGGTTCGGGCCGAGGGCGACCCGCTGTTCCTGGCCCATGACGCCGAGGGGGCGGATCTGGGCGAGGTCGGGCTGCGCCGGGGCCGGGTGATGGGGTCGTTCGCCCATGTGATCGAGGTCGGGTAGGGGCCTTTACGGCCCCCCTCCCTGACCCTCCCCCCCGAGGGGGGAGGGGACGCCTGTGGAGAGGGTGTCGCGTAATACGAACCGTCATGCCACGGCTTGACCGGGGCATCTCTTGGACATGGAGCGAGGTTGCCCGGTCAAGCCGGGCGATGACGTTTCTCTTTATGCGCTGCGCTTGGGGCGCAGGAGGTGGCGGTGGGCGCCGTCGTAGAGGGCGCTGTCGCGGAAATCGGTGTTGGCCAGCGCCGGGCCGAGCAGGATCAGCGCGGTGCGGGTGATCTTGGCGGCGCGCACCTTGGCCCGGATGGTGGCCAGCGTGCCGTGGATGAAGGCCTGGTCCGGCCAGCCGACCCGGTAGGCGACGATCACCGGGCAGTCGGCGCCGTAATGCGGCGTCAGGCGGCGCTCGACCTCGAGCAGGTTGCGCACCGAGAGGTGGATCGCCAGGGTGGCGCCCGAGCGCCCCAGGGTGTCGAGGTCCTCGCCCGGCGGCATGGCCGAGGATTTCATCGCCGTGCGGGTCAGGATCACCGTCTGCGCCACCTCGGGGATGGTCAGCTCGATGCCCAGCGCCGCCGCCGCCGCCGCATAGGCCGGGACCCCGGGGGTGATGTCGAACGGGATCGCCAGCGCCTCCAGCCGCCGGATCTGCTCGGCGATGGCGCCGTAGAGCGCCGGGTCGCCGGAATGCACCCGGGCGACGTCCTCGCCGCGCCGGTGGGCGGCCTCGATCTCGGCGATGATCCGGTCGAGGGTCATCGGCGCGGTGTCGATCACGCGGGCGCCCGGCGGCGCGGCGGCGACGATGGACTCGGGCACCAGCGAGCCGGCGTAGAGGCAGACCGGGCAGGTGCTTATCAGCCGCAGCCCCTTGACGGTGATCAGCTCCGGGTCGCCCGGGCCGGCGCCGATGAAATGGACGGTCATGGGGTTCTCCGTGGCGTTGAAACTTTCCGGATGCCCCGGCCCCCGAGCCGGGGTCTCGCACCGTTGCGTGCTGCGGGTCGAGGCCCCGGATCAAGTCCGGGGCATGGCGTGGGGGTGACTCGGGCCATGGTTCACGCACTCTCCCGGTCGATCCGTTTGGCGTAGCCGCGCGGGGTGTACATGCGCGGCCCCTCGCCGAGGGCCACCAGCTTCGATTGCGACGAGCCGACCAGCACCACGGTCAGCATGTCGACCTCGTCGACCGAGAGATCGGCGAGGCGGCGATAGACCAGCTTCTCCTCCGGGCGGCCGAGGCTCATGGCCAGCAGGACCGGGGTGTCCGCCGGGCGGTGGGCCAGCAGCATCTCGCGAGCCTCGGCCAGCAGGGTGCGGCGGCGCGCCGAGACCGGGTTGTAGAAGGCGATCACGAAGTCGCCCTCCGCCGCCGCCCGGATGCGCCGGATGATGTCCTCGCGCGGGGTCAGCAGGTCGGAGAGCGAGATGGCGCAGAAGTCGTGGCCCAAGGGCGCCCCGGCCCGCGCCGCGGCGGCTTGCAGGGCCGAGACGCCGGGGGCGGAGATCACCTCGATCCGGCGCGCGGCGGCGCTGACGCCGCCCCGGTCCGGCGCCCGGTCGAGCAACTCGAACACCAGCGCCCCCATGGCGTAGATGCCGGCGTCGCCGGAGCAGATCAGGGCGATGTTATGCCCCTCGCCAGCGCGCTCGAGGGCGTAGCGGCAGCGGTCCTCCTCGGCCCCGAGCGGGAAGTCGCGGCGCGGTTTTCCGTGGGCCAGCGGGCCGATCAGGTCGATATAGCGGCCGTAGCCGACCAACTCCCCGGCCTCGGCGATCAGGCGGCTGGCCTCGGGCGTGCGCCAGTCGGCCTGGCCGGGGCCGATGCCGACCAGCGCGAGGCGGCCGCGCGGGCGGCCGGGCAGGGCGGTGATCGGAGCGGGGGCGCGGGCGATGGCGACGGTGGCGTTGGCGGATTTGATCTTGGGGACGGACAATATGCCCTTGGGCCCGGCGCCCGCCAGCGCCGCGCCCTCGGCGACGCCGTGGCAGCCGACCTCGGCGAAGACCACCTCGGAGGGGTTGGCGAGGCGGGGGGACTCGGCCTCCAGGGTGGCGGCGTCGAACAGGCGGAGGGGGACGCCGAGACGGCGGGCGAGTTCGTTCATGGCAGGCTCATCCGCCTTGAGGTCGAGCGAGAACACGCCGGCAACGGCACCGGGGGCGATGTTGGCCTCGGCCAGTGCGCGATCCACCAGCCCGGCCATTTCCCCGGCCGGGCAGTTCCGGGCGCAGCCGACGCCGAGGGCGAAGCGCTGCGGGTGGAAGACCAGGCGGGTCTCGTCGCCTGCAATAGGCTCCGTCGTTGCCGTCAACCGCACCACGGCGCCATTTGCGCCCCCTCTCCCCTCTGGGGGGAGGGCCGGGGAGGGGGTGTGCAGCGCCGGCCACGGGGTGCTTTGTTCGCCATCCAGCACCGCCGTTGCCCCGCTCAGAAGCGCCGCCATCACCGCCTTGGCGTCCTCCGGGTTGGCCAGCCGCCAGCCGGCGGGGGGCTCGTCCAGCGCCACCCCCAGCGCCACGTCGCCCGCCGTGGTCACGGCGGCGTGGCCATCCAGCGCCTCGGCGATGCGCCGCGCCAGCCGGTTGGCGCCGTGGTGGCCGCCGAGCAGCGGCACCACCGCCGAGCCGTCCTCGGCCACCGCGATCAGCGGCGGCTCGCTGCGCTTGTCGGCCAGCAGGGGGGCGACGGCGCGGATCAGGATGCCGGCGGCACAGACGCCGATGATCGGGGTGCGGGCGGCGAACAGGGTGCGGATATGCTCCGGCGCATTGGTGAAGCTGGCGTCGGCCGTCTCGACCCGGCCCTCGCGGCCATGGACGGCGGCGCCGAGCGCCGAGGCGACGCGCCGGGCGGTGGCCTCGCTGGAGCGCGATAGGCAGATCACCACGGGGGTCAGATCAGCCATGGGTCGTCCCCCTTGTAGACCAGGATCATCGAGAAATATGGCGCTTTTTCAGGAGCTTCTTCCAGCGAGCTGACATGCTCCGCGCCCAGGCTGGCGCGCTCGATGTAGCCCGCATTGCCGGTCAAGCCCATCGCCTCCAGCAGCGCCCGGATGCGGGGCAGATGGCGCCCGACCTTGATGATGGCGATGGCCTCGGCGGCCTCGATGCGGGGCCGCATCTCGGCGTCCGCCAGCGGCCCGGGCAGCACCGTCAGCACGTCGTTGCGCGCCGTCAGCGGGCGTTTCAGCGCCGCCGCGCAGGCGGTCAGCGAGGTCACGCCAGGGACGATCTCGACCGGGAAACGCGCCCCCAGCCGGGCGAACAGATACATGAACGAGGAGTAGAAGAACGGGTCGCCCTCGCACAGCACGGCGACATCGGTGCCTTGGTCGAGATGGCCGGCGATGCGCTCCGCCGCCTCGGCATAGACCTGCTGGGCCGGGAAGCGCTCCGCCCGCATCGGCACGATCATGGGGATTTCCTCGGCCTCGCGCGGGATCGTGCCGGCGGCGATTTGGCGGGCGAAGCTGTCGCCGTCGTCCGGGGCCGGGTAGGCGACGACGCGGGCGGCGGCGATCAGCCGGTGGGCCTTGAGCGTCATCAGCTCCGGGTCGCCGGGGCCGACGCCGATGCCGTAGAGGGTGCCGCTCATGTGGTCAGGCTCCACTGCACCACCGCCATCGCCGGGCGCCAGCCGGTTAGCTTGCCGACCGGGGCGGCGCGCTCGATCGAGAGGCGGGTCAGGTCGCCGCCCAACTCAGTGTGGAGCGCGATCAGCAGGGCCTCGGATTCCAGCGTCACCGCGTTGGCGACCAGGCGGCCGCCGGTGGGCAGGGCGGCGCGGGCGGCGGCGACGGTCTCGCGGCTCAGGCCGCCGCCGATGAAGACGGCGTCGGGGCGGGCGAGATCGGCCAGCGCCTCGGGTGCTGTGCCCTCGATCAACTCCAGCTTCGGGGTGCCCAGCGCGGTGGCGTTCTGGCGGGCGAGCGCCAGGCGCTCCGGCCTGGGGTCGATGCCGATCGCCAGCGCGTCGCGCCCGGCCCGCATCCACTCGACGGCGATCGAGCCGCAACCGGTTCCGATGTCCCACAGCAACTCTCCCCGGGCCGGCATCAGGCGGGCCAGCGTCACCGCGCGGACCTCGCGCTTGGTCATCACGCCGTCATGGACGAAGGCCTCGTCGGGCAGGCCGGGGAGGCGGGAGAGCAGGGATTCGGGCGTGCCCTCGCAGGTCACCGCGAGGGTGTGGAAGGGGGGGGTGGCATCGACCGGGTCGGCGGCGGCCCAGTCGGCGGCGGTGCCTTCGATGCGGCGCTCGTCGGGGCTGCCGAGACTGGCCAGCACGGTCATGGTGGAGGCGCCGTAGCCGCGCGCGTCCAGCAGGCGGGCGACCTCGCCGGGGGTCTGGCTGCCAGCGGTCAGGATCAGCAGCCGGGCGCCGGGCCAGAAATACGGCACCACCTGTTCGGCGGCGCGGCCGTGGGCGGTGAGGGTCTCGACATCGGCCATCGACCAGCCCAGGCGGCAGGCGGCCCACTGGAAGGCGGAGACCTGCGGCAGAAAGGCGATCTCGCCCGGCGGCAATCGGCGGGCGATGCGGGCGCCGACCGAATACCAGAGCGGGTCGCCGGTCGCCAGCACGACGATGCGGCGGCCCTTGCGCGACTTGAGCAGGTCGATCAGGTCGTCGAACGGCGAGGGCCAGGAGATGCGTTCGGGAGTGCGGCCGGGGGCGAGGTCATGGTGGCGGTCGCCGCCGACGATGACCTCGGCCTGCTCGACCAGGCGCCGGGCGGCGGCGCTGAGGCTGGCCATGCCTTCTTCGCCGATGCCGATGATGGTGAGCCAGGGGGTGGTCCCGGGGTTCATTGCGGCGCCTCCAGTCCGGCGGCGAGCGCGTTGACCACGGCCGAGGCCATGGCCGAGCCGCCGCGCCGTCCGCGCAGGGTCAGGAAGGGGACGCCGCGCGGGTTGGCGGCCAGTTCCGCCTTGGCCTCGGCGGCGCCGACGAAGCCGACCGGGAAGCCGATGATCGCGGCCGGTCTGGGCCAGCCCTGATCGAGAAGTTCCAGCAGGTGGAACAAGGCGGTAGGGGCGTTCCCTATCACCGCGATGGAGCCTTCGATGCGGTCGCGCCAGAGTTCCACCGCCGCCGCCGAGCGGGTGTTGGCGATGGCGGCGGCAAGCTCCGGCGTGGCCGGGTCGTTGAGGGTGCAGATCACCGGGTTCGCGGTCGGCAGCCGGGGGCGGGTAATGCCACTGGCGGCCATCTCGCAGTCGCAGAGAATCGGCGCCCCGGCGACCAGCGCGGCGCGGGCCGAGGCCGCCAGGTCGTGCGACCAGGCCAGCCGGTCGGCAACATCGGTCATGGCGCAGGAATGCACCAGCCGGATGGCGACCTCGTGCAGGTCCGCGGGCAGATGGTCGAGCCGCACCTCGGCGCGCACGGTGGCGAAGGACTGGCGGTAGATCTCGTGTGGGTCACGCTGGTAGCGCAGGGGAAGGGCGCTGCCCTCGCCGCCGGCGCTCCCCTCCCCCCTGGGGGGGAAGGGGTCGGGGGAGGGGGGCCGTATCGGGTCCGAGAGTTGCCTATGGAGGTCCTCCAGCACCGCATCCAAATTTCCCAGCACCTCGTTGTTCCAATAGCGTACGACGCGGTAATCGCGCGCCGCGAGATAGGCGTCGCGGGCGGCGTCGGTATTGCTGGTTGCGTGCTGGCTGCCGTCGATCTCGATCACCAGCCGGGCTGACGGGCAGAGGAAATCGACCACATAGGGCCCCAGCACCGCCTGGCGGCGGAACGAGGCGTCCGCGAAGCGGTGCGCACGCAGGCGGGACCAGAGGAGTTTCTCCGCCTCGGTCATGTCCTTGCGGAGCCGCCGGGCGGCTTGCTTGAGATGGTCCGGCATGTTCCTGCGTCGCATGGTGTCGCGCCCTTGTTCCGTGTTTTCACGGCCCCCCTCCCTAACCCTCCCCCCCGGGGGGGGAGGGGACGCCTAGCTCTCGGTTTTGTCCAGATACTTGCGTACGCTCTCCGGCCCCAGCGGGTGGTTCGCGTGGGGGTAGGGGTGGTGATGGTGCCCGTGGTCATGATCGTGCCCGTGCCCGTGCTCATGCCCATGGTCGTGGTGATGATCGTGGTGATCCTGCGCCGCATCCGCCAGCACCAGCCGGCAGGCGCCGGTGCAGAACGTGCCGCAGAGGTCGCAGTCCTCGACATTCGAGCCCGGGGCGGCGGCGCCCTGGCCTTCGACGTGGTGGTGGTGGCTCTGCTGGGGCAGGCCGACCTCGGCCTCGAAGCCGAGAACCTGGGTGCGGTATTTGCACATCGAGCAGTTCATCGCGTTGCCGCCCTCGAGGATCTCGCGCACCCGCTCGGCGAAGGTGGCGATGACCTGGGGGTGGTCGTTGAGATACCCCGCCTTGACGAACTGGATCTCGGGGTGGGCCGCCGCCACGGTGTCGGCAAAACCGTAGATGCGGTCGATCAGGATGCCGGTGAAGAGGAAATAGGGGAACACGATGACGCGCTTGAAGCCGAGCCGCGTGACCCGCTCCAGGCAGGGCTCGACCAGCGGGAAAGTGACGCCGGAATAGCCCGTCTCGGCCCAGCCGAAACCCATGCCCTCCCAGAGCATGCGGGTGATCTTGCAGACGTTGGCGTTGGCGTCCGGATCGGAAGCGCCGCGCCCGATCACCACCAGGCAGGTCTCGTGCAGCGCCATCTCGCCGAGCTCGGCGTTGGCCCGCCCGACCGCCTCGCGCACCCGCTCGCCGGCGGCGGCGATCATCTTCGGGTCGACGGCAAGTTCGCGGCCGTAACCGACGGTGATCCCGTGCCGGGCGGCGTAGGTGTTCAGCACCGTGGGGATGTCGTTCTTGGCGTGCATGGCTGCGAACAGCATCCCCGGCACCGCCAGGATATGGTCGCAGCCGGCCTGGCGCAGCTTGTCGAGGCCGTCGCGGATCACCGGGTTGGCGAACTCCAGATAGCCGTATTCGACCGGCCAGTCGGGGAAATGATCGCGCAGCCGCTCGGCCAGCACGGCGAACTCGTCGACCGCGGCCTGGCTGCGCGAGCCATGGCCGCAGACCATGACGCCGTAGCGGCTCACGCCTTGCGCTCCGGAGTTTTCCTGGCCTTGCGGCCCTTAATCAGCATCACTGCGCCGATCACGGCGGCCAGCGCCAGCGCGCCGGCGGCGAGCCAGTGGCTGTGGCCGTGCGAGGCGGCGAAATGGCCCGGATCCGCCAGGGCGGGGCTGGCGAGCAGGATGATGGCGGATGCGATCGCGGCTTTCATGGGGTCCCTCCGTGGTTTGCCTTGTGCAGACGCCGAAGGGGGGAAGTTGTCCCAAATTCGGGGCGCCTCCCTTGAACAACTCCGGTCTCGGCCCCCGGTTTGGGTCGGCCTCGGCCCGGATCCGCTCAGCCCCCTCGACGGGTGCGCTGTTCATTGCCCCCTGCTTACGCTCGCGCTATGTCGGGTTCAAACGAAAAACCGCCTTGCCAGGGGCAGAAGGCGACATCGGGAGCGTGATTATGGAGCGAACTTGGCGAGAGCGTGGAACATGACCACGACGATCTTCGTTTGCGATACCTGCCGCTGGACGGTGGCGGACAAGACCGCGCCCTGCGGGCGGACCGGGGGCGAGATCCTGGCCGCCCATGTCGAGCGCCTCGCCGCAGGGCTCGAAGGGGTCGAGGTGCGCCGCCAGTCCTGCCTGATGGGCTGCGAGCGCCACTGCAACACGGCGGTGTGCGCGCCGGGCAAGCTGAGCTATGTTCTGGGCGCGTTCACACCCGGCGAGGAGGCGGCGGCGGCGGTGGTGGCATACGCTTGCCTGCATCGTGACAGCGAGACGGGCCAGGTGCCGTTCCGGCAGTGGCCCAAGGCCGTGAAGGGGCATTTCATGGCGCGAATCCCCGCCATCGGAGGAGAGGGCTGAGAGAGATGCTTCAGGACACCACGATCGCCGCGCCCGATGCCGCCTTGGGCGATGCCGTGCGGCACGCCATCGACGTCAAGACCAAGCCGCCCGGCAGCCTCGGCCGGATCGAGGCGCTGGCCTTGCAGATGGCGCTGGCGCAGGGCACCGAGCGGCCGCTGGCCGACCCGGCGCGGCTGTTCATCTTCGCCGGCGATCACGGCATTGTCGCCGAGGGGGTCTCGGCCTGGCCGCAGGAGGTGACGGCGCAGATGGTGCTGAACTTCCTCGCCGGCGGCGCGGCGTCCACCGTGTTCGCGCGGGCCAACGGGGCCGAGGTGACGGTGGTGGATGCCGGCGTCGCCACCGAGCTGGCGGATGCGCCGGGGCTGGTGCGGGCGGGGATCCGCAAGGGTACGAGGAACGCCGCCGTCGAGGACGCGCTGACGGGCGACGAGGTGGGCCGGGCCTTGGCATTCGGCGCCGGGCTGGCGGGGCAAGCGGTGGCGGACGGGGCGCGGGTGATCGCGCTCGGCGAGATGGGGATCGGCAACACCTCGGCCGCGTCCCTGATCGCCCATGCGGTGGCCGGGATCGATCTCGGCGTGCTGATCGGGCCGGGGGCGGGGCTGGACGCAAACGGGATCGACCGCAAGCTCGGCGTGCTGGCCCGCGCCGCGGCGCGCCGCCCGGGGCCGCTGTTCGCCGCCGATGCGCTGGCGGCGTTCGGCGGGCTGGAGATCGCGGCGATGGCGGGAGCGCTGATCGGCGCCGCCTCGCGCGGCGCGGTGGTGCTGGTGGACGGGTTCATCGCCACGGCCGCCGCGCTGGCGGCGCTGGCGGCGCGGCCCGAGGCCAAGCCCTATTGCGTCTTCGCCCACCGCTCGAAGGAGCCGGGGCACGTGCGGATGCTGGACTGGCTCGGGGTCGAGCCGCTGATCGATCTGGACCTGCGCCTCGGCGAGGGCACCGGGGCGCTGCTGGCGCTGCCGCTGTTGCGCTCGGCCTGCGCCATGCTGAACGAGATGGCGACCTTCGAGAGCGCGGGGGTTTCGGGAAAGGACGGATGATACCGGCTTCCCTTTTCGCATGGCGCGCCGCGCCCGGTGGAACCGCCGCAGCCTCCCCCCCGGCCCCCCTCCCAGAGGGAGTGGGGGGCGAAATCGGCGGGGGCGGCGCGGTATTGCCGATCGGTTCCGGTAGAGGGGCGTCGGCATGAACCGGGTCCGCGACGAGCTGGGGTTGTTTCTCACCGCGGCGGGCTTCCTGACCCGGTTGCCGGTGCCCGGTC
>JACZTQ010000058.1 GCA_022573605.1 Pseudomonadota bacterium
CCCTTGTGGGCTTCGCAGGGGACCGTGGCCGCGGATGTGGCCAGGTCATACCAAGGATCACTGATAATGACCCATGGAGATCGCGCTGGCGGCGGCGATGACCCGGGCCAGCGCCCTCCGCGGGTCGAGACCATGGTGCGCCGGGTCCGGCTCGAAGCGTTCCAGGTAGACCCGCGGCGTCGCCCCCTCGGCGCCAGCGCCGGACAGGCGCGGCAGCGGCGGCGGATTTGAATTGTAACCGGTTTGGCGGCCTTGCGCGACACCGGGGTGCAATGCGGTGGTGCAACACCGCGGCGGCGGCGCCGCGCGTTGCCTCGATCGTAAGCGGCGCCGCGGCCAACCGTCATCGCCCGGCCGGGCCGGAGCGGGGTGTGAAAGAGGAGGATTTCACGCGTGAAATGTGGGACAAGTGGTTGAATTCACCGAATTTTCGTTGAGTGTGCCAAAATGGGACATGTGGATTGGGGTGTTTGGGGGCGGTGGGAAGCGGCGCGGTAGGGTGCGCATTTTGCGCACCGCCGAAGGCGATTGCGGTGGTGGAATGGTGCGCAGAATGCGCACCCTACACGCCGCCCATCGCCGCATCACCGACGCTCGGGCCCGAATGCCGGCCCGGTGGCGCATTCCGGACGGGCTAAGCTGGGGTGCCGAAGGGCAACTCATGACCCGGGGCCGTAGTGCGTCCTGCCACGCATGAGGGTCGGTATTTTGTAAAGCGCGAACCTTGCTGTCCTGCCTTCGCGATCTATGCGAGCGCATTTCGCTCGAAAGCTCAAGCACCCCCCGGCGGCGATTTCAAGAAGTCCTCGACGACTTGCGGGAAGTCATCCTCGACCAGCTTCACGGAAGCTTCAAGCGTCGGCAGCGCCGCGTCCGCGAACTGACCTCTGATCAGAGCCGTCCACTGCATTGGATAATAACGCACGAGCATGCCCATCATGTATGAAAGTGCAAAGAAAGTGCAAATTTTAGACAGCTTCACACCGCCTGGATAGAGGGCCGTTAGCCAAAGACTGGGGATGTTGAAGGATTCAGGGTGGTCAGTTAAACCGGGCAACGCGTTAACATCGTCGGGGCCTTTGAACTCTACGTGCTCTGGCGTTTCAGTATCTAAGACAAAGGCCGTGTCACGAAACAGTTCTTCAGCTGCTTGTCTCGACACCCAGGACCGATGCCTTTTGTTCCAGCGTAAGCGGCACTTGCCATCGTTGGTCGTCTCGATCGCTAGGTAAGTACAGCGAGTGTCGCCTCTCCATCGCATGTAGTTGTCCTGAAGCGCCGGAAGACGAGACAGGATATCGCCCAGGCTAAACTCCGCCCGCACGGGAACAGGCGGGTTCATATAGGTTACGTTCACCTCAGATACGCCGTGTCTTAACAGCGATTTGAACTCCGTGGCCTTCCCCAACTCCACGAATGATCCGGTAGCATTGACTTCGATCCGCAGCGCGGAGAAGTCGGGTTTGTCGCCGCTTAGCACGCCTCCCCAATTTTTTGCACTCAGCCCGTGGCTGAGCGCAAGATTCGCCTCCCGCATGCCACGGCTCAACATCAACGTTACCCCCCGCGCGAGGCTGACCACTCCGTAATAGAGCAGGAGAGGCTTTACGGTCGGCTCCGCAGAATGAGCAGATCGGAAGTATGAGCGCGCATGACTAAAAGGAGCTGCGATCTCGCGGGCATGGCGGATGTTCGGTTTTCGCCCATGTCGTGCCGTATATTCTCGCGTAACGAGTTCGAAGGATTCAAAGTTTGCAAGCAGTTCCCAATTCTTGGATGGCATAACTGGCTCCATCATTTTGCGGGCTACGGGCTTCGCCCTAATTCAAACAAGGCATCGGTAATGCTTTACCAGATCAGTTCCCTCATCTCTACACAGCCAAGACCCGAAGGAGAAACGACCCACTTTTGACGATGCCTCGGATGTCGCCTCTTGGCACAAAGCGGACCTACGCCGATGCGCAGATTTACGACCGATTTCGGCTCTGAAGCCGACAATGGCGTACCGACCTGACCCAACTCTCGTATCTGAAAGCACGACCCGATGCGCCGGCAACCGGAGCCGCCCTACCTCCCCCTCAACGCTCGTCGTAGCGGACCTTGACGTAAGAACCCGGGGCGTCCTCAATCTGGCCGAGCACGGCGCCGGGGTCGCGCGCCGGCACTTGTTTGCCCCTGGACTGCTTCACCAGCCAGGCATCCCAGTCGGGCCACCACGAGCCGGCGGTCTCGGCCGCGCCCTCGCGCCATTCGGCCAGGTCCGCCCCCTTGATCCCGGTCCGGGTCCAGTACTGGTACTTGCCCGCGGCGGGCGGGTTGACCACCCCGGCGATGTGGCCCGAACCGGTGAGCACGAAACGCTGGCTGCGCGAGCCCAGCAGTTTCGCCGCCCGGTAGGCGCTGGGCGCGGGCGCAATGTGGTCCTCGACCGTGGCCACGTGGTAGGCGGGGAGCTTGACCTGAGCCAGATCGAGCGCCACGCCGTCGATCTCCATCTCGCCCTTGGCCAGCGAGTTACGGTTGTAGAACTGGTCGAGATAATAGAGATGCACCTGGCCCGGCATGCGGGTGGAGTCAGAGTTCCAGTAGAGCAGGTCGAAGGGGAAATTCTCCTTTCCCAGCAGGTAGTTGTTGATCACAAAACCCCAGATCAGGTCGGTCGAGCGCAACGAGTTGAAGGCGTCCGCCATGTTCTCGGCGGCCAGATACCCGCGCTCGCCGATCTGGGCCTCGATGTTGCCGATCATCTCGTCGTCGATGAAGGTTTGCAGATCGCCCGCGTCGCTGAAATCGAGCTGGGCGGTGAGGAAGGTGGCGCTGGCGACGCGCTTGTCGCCGGTCGCCGCCATATGGGCCAGGGTGGTGCCGGTCATGGTGCCGCCGATGCAGTAGCCGACCAGGTTGAGCTTGTCGGCGCCGGTCTCCTCCAGCACCTTTTCGATCGCGGTGAGCGGGCCCTTCCGCATGTAGCTGGCCCAGCTCTCGCCCCGCTGCTCCTGGTCCGGGTTGATCCACGAGATCACGAACACGGTATGGCCCTGGCCGACCAGCCAGCGGATCAGCGACTTCTTCTCGTTCAGATCGAGGATGTAGAACTTGTTGATCCAGGGCGGCACGATCAGCAGCGGCCGGGCGTGGACCTGCTCGGTCGCCGGCGCGTACTGGATCAGTTGCATGACCTCGTTCTGATGGATCACCTTGCCCGGCGTGGTGGCCAGATCGACGCCGACCTCGAAGGCGTCCAGGTCGGTCTGGCTGATCCGCAGCCGGCCCTTGCCGCGCTCCAGATCGCGCAGCAGGTTCTCGAGCCCGCGCAGCAGGTTGTCGCCGCCCTCGTCGAGGGTCGCCTGGAGCACCTCGGGGTTGGTCGCGGCGTAGTTGGTGGGGGCGATCGCCTCGATCAGGTTGCGGGTCAGAAACTCGAGCTTGCGCCGCTCGGCCGGGCTCAGCCCCTCGGCGTCGGCGAGGCGCTGCTTGAGCCAGTCGCCGGTCAGCAGGTAGGACTGCTTGAGATAGTCGAAGACCGGGTTCTGGTCCCAGGCCTCGTGCTTGAAGCGCTTGTCGCCCTTCTCGGGGGTGAGGTCCGGGCCAAGGTCCGGGCCAAGGTCCTTGCCGCCCAGGCTTTTCTGCACGATCCCGGTCCAGAGGTCGGCCTGCCGGGTCCAGTAATCCAGCGTCGCCTCGGCCAGTTTCTGCGGATGGTCGATAGTGTCCTGGGCCAGTTTGGTCAGCGCCGGCATGGTGTGCAGCGGGTCGGCGCTGGCGGATCCCGGGTCGCCGGCGTTGCGCTCCAGCGTTGCGGCCCAGACCTTCTGGCTGCGCGCCACCAGATCGGCGATGCGGCTGGTCGTTTGCGCCGCGTCCGGGGTCGCGGTGGTGTCTTTCCGGGTTGACATGGTGTGGGTTCCCTCCCTTTGGCGTGACCTGCCCAAGCCGCCGCGCGCATCCGCGCTGGCCAGCCGTGGCGGGCCGGGCTATGCTGCGTCGCGCCAGTCCTTGGACCAGGGTCCACTCTAGCACAACGGGGCGATGGGTCGCTAATGAACGGTTTTTTGCGCAGTGCGGCATTTTTGCTGATGGCGTCGCTGGCGGGCTGCGGCAGCGCGGAACTGTTCGGCGCCCACGCGGTTCCGGAATCTCCCGGCGTCGGCGAGGCGCCGTGGCCGCGCCTCGTCGACACGCCGGCGGCCCCGGCGAAGGGCAGCTACGGCGCCGGCGTGCCCGACCCGGCGGTGGGGGTGGCAATGACGGTCGAGCTCGGGTTGGTCGCGCGCGACGCCGCCGAGCGCGCCGAGGCGCTGAACCGGCCGGTGCTGAGCGAGGCCGAGCGCCGCCGCCTGACCCGGCATCGGTGAAACCGCCGCGCGGCAACCGGCAATGGATTTTTCGGGCGCGCGCCGCTAGAAAGTCGCACCACCCAAGCGCGTTCACGGAGCATCGAACATGAGCACGCCTTTCCGTCTCGGCATCGCCGGGCTCGGCACCGTTGGCGCCGGGGTGGTGAAGATCGTCCAGGCCCACGGCGCGGCGCTGGCGGCGAAGGCCGGGCGGCCGGTCGAGATCACCGCCGTCTCGGCCCGCAACCGGGGTCTCGACCGGGGCATCGATCTCTCGCCCTTTGGCTGGGAGGACGACGCCACCCGGCTGGCCCGGCGCGACGATGTCGACTGCGTGGTCGAGGCGATCGGCGGTGCGGGCGGCCCGGCCAGGGCGCTGGCCGAACAGGCGCTGGCGGCGGGAAAGCATCTGGTCACCGCCAACAAGGCGCTGATCGCCCATCACGGCCACGAACTGGCCGAGGCGGCCGAGGCGGCCGGCGTGGCGCTGCGCTTCGAGGCCGCCGTGGCGGGCGGCATTCCGGTGCTCAAGGGCATCGGCGAGGGGCTGGCGGCGAACGCCATCAGCCGCATCTTCGGGGTGCTGAACGGCACCTGCAACTACATCCTCTCGGAGATGGAGGCGACCGGGGCCGACTACGCCGACGTGCTGGCCGAGGCCCAGCGGCTGGGCTATGCCGAGGCCGACCCGAGCTTCGATGTCGGCGGCATCGACGCGGCCCACAAGCTGGCGATCCTGGCCGCAATGGCGTTCGGCACCAGGATCGATTTCGACGGCGTGGTGACCGAGGGCATCGAGCGCATCACCCTGGCCGATATCCGGACCGCCCGCGACATGGGCTATTCGATCAAGCTGCTGGCGCTGGCCCGGATGCACGACAGCGGGCTGGAGCAGCGGGTGCGGCCCTGCATGGTGCCGGAGAAAACCCCGATCGGCGCGCTCGCCGGGGTCACCAACGCGGTCGTGGCCGAGGGCGATTTCGTCGGCCAATGCATCTTCACCGGCCCCGGCGCGGGCGCCGGGCCGACCGCCTCGGCGATCCTGGCCGACGTGCTGGACGCGGCCCGCGGCCATCTGTCGCCGGCCTTCGGGCGGCCCGCCGCATGTCTGACCGCCGCGCCGAGGCTGCAACACGGCGAGGAACATTCGCCCTACTACCTGCGCTTCATGCTGGCCGACCGGCCCGGTGCGCTGGCCAGCATCGCCTCGGCGCTGGGCGAGGCCGGGGTGTCGATCCACCGCATGCGCCAGTATGGCCAGGGCGACCCGGTGCCGGTGGTGATCGAGACCCACGACGCCAGGCGCGACGCCATCGACGCGGCGCTCATCGCCATCGCCGCGCTGCCGGTCAGCATGGCGCCGCCGGTGGCGATCCGGATCGAGGAGGTGTGAGCGGGCCACGGCCCTCCCCCCAACCCCCTCCCGGCGGGAGGGGGAGAGGCGCTGTCGGCGCCGATTTCGCCCCCCTCTCCCTCTGGGAGAGGGGACGGGGGAGAGGCGCGCCGCAGGCGCGTCCTGAAGCATGGTCTATTGCGCGGCCCTCGGCATGCGCCTAGAAACTGGAGCAGGGCCGACCGCTCCGTGGGAGCGCATTTGAACAAGCAAGAGGGAACCCGGCCATGACCGCCGACAACCAAGAATCCTTCCACGACCGGATGCTGTCGCTGGGCCTGGCGCGGGTCTCCGAGGCCGCCGCCATCGCCTCGTCGCGGCTGATCGGGCGCGGCGACGAGCATGCGGCCGACGCCGCCGCGGTCGAGGCCATGCGGACCCAGCTCAACATGCTCGACATCAGGGGCACCGTGGTGATCGGCGAGGGCGAGCGCGACGAAGCGCCGATGCTGTTCATCGGCGAGCAGGTCGGCACCGGCAAGGGCGACGAGGTCGATATCGCGCTCGATCCCCTCGAGGGCACCACCCTGACCGCCAAGGCGATGCCCAACGCCCTGACCGTGGTGGCGATGGGGCCGCGCCACTCGATGCTGCACGCCCCCGACGTCTACATGGACAAGCTGGCCATCGGGCCGGGCTATGCGCCCGGGCTGATCGACCTCGACATGGCGCCGACCGAACGCATCCGGGTCTTCGCCAAGGCCAAGGGCTGTGAGCCGGCGGAGGTGACGGTGTGCATCCTGGAGCGCCCGCGCCATGCCGACCTGATCGCCGAGGTGCGCGAGACCGGGGCGGCGATCCGGCTGATCACCGACGGCGATGTCGCCGGCGTGATGCACTGCGCCCAGCCCGACGAGACCGGGATCGACATCTACATGGGCTCGGGCGGCGCGCCCGAGGGGGTGCTGGCGGCGGCCGCCCTGAAATGCATGGGCGGGCAGATCCAGGGCCGGCTGATCTTCCGCAACAAGGACGAGATCGGCCGGGCGCGGGACGCCGGGATCGAGGATCTCGACGCCAAGTACAGCCGCGACGACATGGTGCGCGCCGAGGTGCTGTTCTCGGCCACCGGGGTCACCGACGGCTCGATCCTGCGCGGCGCGCACCGGGTCGGGGAGTATCTCGAGACCGAGACCCTGCTGATGCGCTCGCGCACCGGCTCGGTCCGGCGGCTGAGCTATCGGACGAAGCATTTCTGAGGGGGGTGTGAGTGTCGTCCGATCGGACGGAATGGCTCTCGCTCGGGTCATTGCCGGGCTTGTCTCGACCGAATTGTAGGGTGCGCATTTTGCGCACCGTTCAAGAGGTTTGACCGGGAGGACGGTGCGCACCCTACGCTGGATGCCCGTGTCAAGCACGGGCATGACGTGGCTCCAACCGGTCCGCCACTGCCGTAGCCTGCTGTTTCCGGTTCGCCACGGTTGGGTGGATTACCCTGTGTTGGGCGTAAATTCCGTGCCTTGGCGCCCCATCCGCTGATTATTGAAGTGCTGCCACGCAATAATTTGGGGAAGCCAATGGTCGGAAGGGTTGGCTTCAACGATGCCGGCAACGCTAAGCGGCAAGACCTCCCGGCGGCGGCATCGCAGAGCCCGGATATCGCGGCGAAACCGCCCAGGGTTCAGCGAAACTGGACCCGGATCCTGTTTCAGAGCCTGTGGGTCGATCTCTGGGCCATCGCGGCCTTCAAGTCGGCGGAGAGTATCGTCCATTCGCTGATCGACGGTGGCAAATCCGTATCGATCGAACCTCTGTTCATCTTGTCCGTCGCCCTTCTTGGCGGGCTCATCTCGGTGAGAAATTTGTTCCGCCTGCTCCGCGGCCAACCGATCGTGGCCTGGGGCTTCCTGAAGCGATCCCGCTGAGCCTGGCGAAATATGCAGGCTTGGCCCCGCCCGCCGGATGCGCCATTGAGGGGGAATGACCGCGCCCGCCTTCCTGAACGTCGAGCGCTCCGCCACCGGCCGGCGCTGGGTCGGGCCGGGGCCGGAGGTCGAGCGGATGGGGCTGGCCATCGCCCAGGCCCATGAGCTGCCGGAGATCGTCGGCCGGGTGCTGGCGGCGCGCGGCGTGTTGCCGGAGACGGCGGCGGACTACCTGAACCCGACCCTGCGCGCGCTGATGCCCGACCCCAGCGTGCTGGCCGGCATGGACGCGGCGGCGGAACGGCTGGCGGCGGCGGTGACCAAGGGCGAGCGGATCGCGGTGTTCGGCGATTACGATGTCGACGGCGGCGCCTCGGTCGCGCTGCTGTGCACCTGGCTCGGCCAGTTGGGGCGCCGGGCGACCCCCTATATCCCCGACCGGATCGACGAGGGCTACGGCCCCAACGTCCCCGCCATGGAAGCGCTGGCCCGCGACCACGACCTGATTCTGTGCGTCGACTGCGGCACCCTGAGCTTCGAGCCGGTGGCGGCGGCGCGGGCGGCGGGCGCCGAGGTGATCATCGCCGACCACCATCTGGCGCAGGAGCAACTGCCCGACGCCCTGGCGGTGGTGAACCCGAACCGGCAGGACGATGGCTCGGACCTGGGCTATCTCTGCGCCGCCGGGGTGGTGTTCCTGCTGCTGGTGGCGACCAACCGCGAGCTGCGCCGCCAGGGCTGGTTCGGCGCGCGGGCCGAGCCCGACCTGATGGCGCTGCTCGATCTGGTGGCGCTGGCCACGGTGGCCGATGTCGCGCCGCTGGTCGGGCTGAACCGGGCGCTGGTGCGCCAGGGGCTGGCGGTGCTGGCGCGGCGCGCCCGGCCCGGCCTGGCGGCGCTGGCCGATGTCGCCGGGTTGCGCGCGCCCCCCACCTCGCGCGATCTCGGCTTCGCCCTGGGGCCGCGGATCAATGCCGGCGGGCGGGTCGGCAAGGCCGACCTGGGCCAGCGGCTGCTGACCACCGCCGACCCGCACGAGGCGGCGGCGCTGGCCGAGCAGTTGAACCGGCTGAACGTCGAGCGCCGGGAGATCGAGGCGGTGGTGCTGGAGGCGGCGATCGCCCAGGTCGAGGCCGGCGATGTCTCGGCGCCGCTGGTCTGGGCGGCGGGCGAGGGCTGGCACCCGGGCGTGGTCGGCATCGTCGCCAGCCGGCTCAAGGACCGCTTCAACCGGCCCGCCGTGGTGATCGGGCTGGCCAAGAACGAGGGTGTTGGCGAGGGCAAGGGCTCGGGCCGCTCGGTGCCCGGCGTCGATCTCGGCTCGGCGGTGGCGGCGCTGGTGCGCCAGGGGCTGCTGCTCAAGGGCGGTGGCCATCTGATGGCGGCCGGGCTGACGGTGGCGACAGGCAAGCTGGAGGAGGCCATGGCGGCGCTGGGCGAACTGCTGGCGGCGCAGGGGGCGGGGCAGGCGGGGCCGTCCGATCTGCGCCTCGACGGCGCGCTGGCGCCGGGCGGCGCCACCATCGACCTGGTCGAGCGGCTGGAGGCGGCGGGGCCGTTCGGCCCGGCCAACCCGGCGCCGCGGCTGGCTTTCGGCTCGGTCCGGGTAACGGGGGTGCGCATGGTCGGCAACGGGCACTGCCAGCTACGGCTGGCCGGCTCCGGCGGGCCGCAACTGGCGGCGATCGCCTTTCGCGCCGCCGACAGCGGGCTGGCGGCGCTGTTCGAGGCGGCGGCCGCCTCGCGCACCCCGCTGCACCTCGCCGGACGGCTGGAAATCGACGACTGGGGCGGGCGGCGCAAGCCCAAACTGAGGGTCGATGACGCCAGCCCGGTGGTCTGAAGAAGCGTCTTGCAACAGGGGGGATGAGCCGCTATCTACACCGCCACCGCGCGCCCTTCGTCTAGCGGTCCAGGACATCGCCCTCTCACGGCGAAAACACGGGTTCGAGTCCCGTAGGGCGTGCCAGAAATCCGGATTCGCGCACCCTTCGTCTAGTGGTCCAGGACGCCGGCCTTTCACGCCGGAAACACGGGTTCGAGTCCCGTAGGGTGTACCAAACAAATCGACGGTTCAGACGCACGCACGCCGCGCCGGTCCAGAAACCGTCCAGTATATCGGCTCGGACAGGTCTGGATCAGAGCGATTTGGAAGCGGTAATCCGCCTGATCATCCGGACCCCGGCCGGCAGGCTCGCGAAGCAGAACAGGGCGGCGGCCAACAGCAGCACGACCATCATCGGAACGCTGTCGGTGACCGTGGCCCCCGCCGCGCAGAAGCCGGCGACGAACGGCGCAAGGTAGCGATGCAGAAATGCGGCTCGAACGCCCATGTTTTCCCTCACTCACGAAGACAACCACGCCATCGGCCCATCGCATCGGGCCACGCCTGGATAACACGAGGGGGAGGGCTTTCTTTCATCGCGACAGCACGAAGATGAAGCGGAAATTACCCCAACGCCAGCCGGTTCACCCCGGGGTTGTTTCCAGCCCGGATATTCACCTCGCCCAAGACGAGGCCGGCAGTTCAGGCAATCGGAGTCGCTCAAACATTGTTTCTGATCGGGTATGAGAGTATAAAGGGGTCGAAATCGCCTCTTGTGGGTTAAAACCAAAAAGATACCGGTAGTTCCGCCGTGCGCAATTGCCGAGAGACTCCGTGCCAATTAGAGGATTTTCAGTCGTGGAGACGCAGCACCCCGATACTCTCTGGGTACAGTCCTTGTTCGATGTGTCCCAGCCCTATCTGTATACGGTGGTGCTGCCGCCGCTGGTGCTGTTCGCGCTGGGTTTCCGCCGCCTGGCGATGGTGTTCCTTATCGGGGCCGCAGCCTTTTTCACCATCCTCGGCGCGGCTTAGGGAGAGGTCCGCCGAGGTGGAGCGACTCGGTTCGCGTCCGGCGCGGTGTACCAAAAGCTCCGCAACCGCGCGCCCATCGTCTAGCGGTCCATGACGCCGCCCTTTCACGGCGGAAACACGGGCTCGAGTCCCGTTGGGCGTACCATAAAATCAATGACTTAGCGAATCACTGGCAGCGCCTGTCCAACTTTTGTCCAATATACGGGGTTGGATTGGCGTGGATTCATGCGGCGATTTTCACCTAAGCCGCACCCCTGGTCGCTCGCTATCCGTGAACTCGACGCCGCCGGATTCCAGCGCGGCACGGATAGCGTCAACAGTCGCCTGCCGCCCCCCTAAACCACCTTGACGGGCTTCGAGTCGCTTGATCGTCGGTTCCGAGATTCCAGAGGCCCCGGCAAGGTCTTTCTGCGACCAGCCGAGTAGCGCCCTCGCCGCCTTCACCTGCCGAATTGATACTTTTGGTATTGACATAGGCCACCCCTTTCGCGTGATACTCTTAGTATCAATAACCGAATGGAGGAGCAACACCATGACCACAACCCGCCGCAGAATCCTTGCCGGAGCCGCCGCTGTGCCGCTCCTGCCCGCCGCCGCCTTGGCCGCCCCGGTCACGCTGCCGGTGGCGAGCTATGCCGCCCCGGCCAATGCCACCGATGCGGCATGGGCAGCCTATGAGGTGGCGCTGGCCGCCCAACAGGGCAATGAACAGGCATATCGCGCATTCGAGGCGGCGCTTCCGGTCGATCCGAGGCCGCGCTTCGAAGATTTCGAGGTCAGGGGCGAATGGAACGCGGCTGGTGAGCAATGGGGGCAAGAGCGCGCGAAGTATCCGAAAAACCCGTTCGACTTGGACGACGATCAGCTGGATGCGCTCTGCGATCCGCTGCACGCTGCGGAGGATGCGATCCGCACCACCCCGGCGGCGACGTTCACCGATATCGAGCGCAAATTGGCGGTCATCTCAAACAGTGAAGGTGCCCACATTTTCGAGGCGGAGTCGGTGGACGGCATTCTTGCCGACGTGCGCAGGCTCAACGGCACGCACATCGCGGGGGTGGCGTCATGACCAGCGAACCGATCACCCTACCCGACGATCCGCGCGGTTGCTGCAAGGCGATCAGCGCGGCGCTGGAACCGCTTGACGATTGGCCCATCGGAGCGTTGCCCGAGGATTTTCCGGGTCTGGTCCGGGCGCTTTGCGAGGGCGACTATCTCGGAGATGCCAGTGGCGGTCTTAATGCGTTCGCCGACCAGGCGCGGGATTCCGGGCGGGCTTACCGGGCCGCGTTCCGGCGGATTGCGGAGTTGGCTGGGCACGGTGCCCGCGATCACCGTCAAAGGGAAGTTGACAAGCGCACGGCCGAGGGCAAGCCCGCCTATGGTGGCCCGACGTGGGGCGAGGTGAAGGCCGCGCAGAGGGCACTGGCGAGCGTCGGCAAGGCGGTGAGCGACAAGGAAGCTGTTGAGCTTTTGGGAGATGAAGGGGAGGCTGACGCGGCGTAGCTGCTGGGCAATTTGCCCACCATGCAATGAGCCCTCGCTGAAAGGCGGGGGCTTTTCCATTGCTACTTGCGGTCGCTGTTTAATTAAATTCTGCGGCTTTCCATTCGGCCTCTATCCTGTCTATCTCATGCAGGAACTGGCCAACCAAGGGCGGATATGTTGGGTTATCCCAAGCTCCTAGAACATGATTTTGGGAACGAAAAAACTTTCGTGTTTCATCTGTCAGATGCTTTTCAATTTTCATAAATGGAATCTGACGTATAGCGTATTCGCGAAAACCTTCTTTTTCTACATTGTGCTCCATATATTCAGCGACCATTTTTCTACAATCTTCAATTAACGAAACATTATCGGCGCGATGTTCTTCAAAATGCGCATTGATAGGCAGATCGGATCGCCAAAGCTTCGGCCATTTTCTCAAGACGAAAACCGTGAGAGACGATCCGACTAACATGGCACCAATTGCCGTGACCCATTTATCGACACGGGGGTCGGTTAGCAGTGCCGAAAGCTGATCAATTCCAATGTACTTTGCCCAACCAGCACTGTTTGAGATGGCGTCTTCCGGCGATATAGAGGCAAGCGCCATTGCTGCGCTTCCGATAATCCCGAGAGCAACGACAAACTTGTTCTGCATAGTATGCCCCATGCCCCGCTTAAGTGCCTCTGTGGAGTCCTCATTTCAGACCCCGCGCGCGGTGTGCGGCTGCAATGCGAGAACTAGCGCACCTGTGCGGGCAGCAGGGGGTGGCGCGGGGGTGGCTATCCTTGCTGTGGGCTGAAACCAAGCGCCTAGCAATCAGAGATCGCGCTCGGCGCCCCTCCCCTCGGCATTGCGCGGGCTATCTGAGCGATATGGGGCGCTGGCGTCCCATTTGGACAACGACGAAAGGTGACGTCCGCTCTTTAATTACCTTTGTACTTTGCTGTGTCACGCCATAAGGTCGTGGCTGAATTGGCGCTTCTGCCTTTTGTTTCGATGTGCTCACCCATGTAATAGCCGATAGCGATCCACACAGTCTTCGACTTCTGATGAATACTTATTTGAACAGGCTTACCCCAAACCGTAACAGTGCGTTCCATGCGTTCCCTCCGATCCACATCCTCCTGAATCAGTTCTGGTAGCGTTCAGCACAGCACGGGGGGCGGCAAGCGCCATCGAAAGTTCGCCGGGAGCTAGA
>JACZTQ010000357.1 GCA_022573605.1 Pseudomonadota bacterium
TTCTTATAGCACAAAGCGCGCGCCTAGTGAACAATCTCGGGACGTTTGCTTCGGGACGCCAAAAACGTAGCTTTTCCAATTGGTTAAGCAGGGTCTTGGCGAGTGACTCCCTATGCTCCCGGACGCGCTCAGCCTTTTTCGGCGGCAAAAAGGTAGCGGTTAAGACTGAAGAAATACTTACCAGCCCGGCCCAAATCGTGGAGATCCTCGGCCCAGGCGTCGGCCTCTTCGGCGCTCACGCCCTGGCGCCCGGCGACGAAATCCTGGATTTCGCCGAGGATTCCATAGCTGTATGTGTTGGGCTCGAGAACGATGTTTATGATCGGAATGACTTCCGCCCGCACCCGGAATCCCTGGTCCTTGAGCCGCCGGGCCAGGGTCCTCGGAAGGTGGGGGTCCACCAGGTGCTCGTCCCAGGCGGCCAGCACGCGCCTCATGCGCGCCGCGTCGCCCGAGTGCCAGACCAGGTTGTCCCAGTCGGTGTCGACGATCACGGCGCGCCCGCCCGGCCGCAATACGCGATGAATTTCCGCCAGCGCCGTGTCGATGTCGGCGACGTACTCCAGGACCTGGGTGGATACCGCCACGTCGAAGGCGCCATCGTCGAACGGCAAGTCGGTGGCGTCGCCGGGGTGGAAAGTCACCCACGCCTGGTCGGCGCAACGGGACCGGGCGAGGGCCAGCATGCTCTCGCTGCCGTCGACGCCGTCGACCCGCCCCCCGGAGCCTACCGCCGCGCCCATGGAGGCCGCCAGGTAGCCCGGACCGCAGCCGATGTCGAGCACCCGTTCGCCGGCCGCCAGGGCCAGGGTCCCGAGGGTCGCCTGGCGCTGCGCGACGACGCATTCCCCGGCGTCGCCATCGGCGTCGGGCTCGCCACCGCGCTGGGCTGCACCCTGGAGGGCGCGGTGCCCGAGGCCGAAACCCTGCGCTGGCTGGAGCGCGTGCTGGAGGCCGGGGCCGACGAGGTGATGCTGCCCGACACCGTCGGCTACGCCCACCCGGCCCAAGTCAAATCGCTGTTCGCCAAGGCCGCCGCGATCTGCGGCGACACGCCCCTGTGGTCGCATTTCCACGACACTCGCGGCCTCGGCCTGGCCAACGCCGTCGCCGCGCTGGAGGCCGGCTGCACCCGCTTCGACGCCTCCCTGGCCGGGCTCGGCGGCTGCCCCTTCGCGCCCGGCGCCAGCGGCAACATCGTGCTCGAGGACCTGGTCTTCCTGCTCGAGGCCGAGGGAATGCGCACCGGCATCGACATCGAGGCCCTCGCGGAGCCCCGCGCCATCGTCGAGACCGCCCTTGCCAGCGAGCCGAAATATGGAATGATCCTGAAAGCGGGCCTGCCCAAGGGCTTCACCCCGCCCTCCAAGTTCGCAGCGGAGTAGAACCCATGCCTGTCCTGCCCGAACCCCACCGCCATGCGCCCCCCTCCCGCCGTTGGGGATGGGGAGGGGGGCCGTACCATGCCTGACCTCTCGATCCCCCTCACCGACCAGTGGCCCGACATCCGCGCCGGCGTCGGGCGCATCTGCGAGCGCTTCGACAACGACTACTGGAACCGCCTCGACCGGGCCTCGGAATACCCCCAGGAATTCGTCGATGCGCTGACCGAAGCGGGCTACCTCGCCGCCCTGATCCCGGAGCAATACGGCGGCGCCGGGCTGCCGGTCGCCGCCGGCGGCGCGATCCTCGAGACCATCCACGCCACCGGCTGCAACGCCGCCGCCTGCCACGCCCAGATGTACACCATGGGCACGCTGCTCAAGCACGGCTCGCCCGAGCAGAAACAGCGCTACCTCCCCGCCATCGCCTCGGGCGCGCTGCGCCTGCAGGCCTTCGGGGTGACCGAGCCGACCACCGGCTCCGACACCACCCAGCTCAAGACCCGGGCCGTGCGGCGCGGCGACCACTACCTGGTCAACGGCCAGAAGGTGTTTATCTCGCGCGCCGAGCAGTCCGACCTGATGCTGCTGCTGGCCCGCACCACCCCGGCCGACCAGGTCAAGCGCCGCTCCGACGGCATCTCGGTCTTCCTGGTCGATCTGCGCCAGGCGGTGGGAAACGGGCTGGAGATCCGCAAGCTCGACGCGGCGATCAACCACAGCACCAACGAGATCTTCATCGAGAACCTGAAGATACCAGTGGAAAGCCTTATTGGAGAAGAAGGAAAGGGATTTCGCTACATCCTCGACGGGATGAACGCCGAGCGCATCCTGATCGCCCATGAATCGCTGGGCGACGCCCGCTATTTCATCCGCCGGGCCACCGAATACGCCAACCAGCGGGTCGTCTTCGGCCGCCCGATCGGCCAGAACCAGGGCATCCAGTTCCCCATCGCCCGGGCCCATGCCGAGACCGAGGCGGCCGCGCTGCTGGTCGCCAAGGCCGCCGCCCTGTTCGACGCCGGGCAGGCCTGCGGGGCCGAGGCCAACATGGCCAAGCTGCTCGCCGCCGATGCCGCCTGGCGCGCCGCCGAGACGGCGATGCAGACCTTCGGCGGCTACGCTTTTGCCCGCGAATACGGCATCGAGCGCAAATGGCGCGAATGCCGTCTCTACCAGACCGCGCCGATCTCGACCAACATGATCCTGGCCTATGTCGGCCAGCACGTGCTGGGGATGCCGAGGTCGTATTGAGCGCGGGGTGGAAAACGCCGCCATCGTTTCGCCTCGACCAGCCCGTAGGGCGGGGTTCACCCCGCCATTCCGGCGCGGCGAGAGTGGTGGCGGGGTGAACCCCGCCCTACCGATGCCCGGTCCGGCGAGCGCGTGAGCGCGCCCCCCAAGTTTTGCGCCCCTTGGGCCGGGCGCCGGCGCGCCCAGCTCGC